>CAZKKM010000022.1:0-19781 GCA_964553435.1 uncultured Muribaculaceae bacterium
CGCAACGAAGAAGAAATTGCAGGATATCGAGATGCTTTGGAAATTATACATGAAAATTATGAAAGTATCCCCGTAACACCTAATTACATTTTACAATTACATAAAATTTTATATAAATACAGTGCAACCGTCGGAGGAAAATTCAAAAATGCAGATAATTTTATAGAAGAAACCGACAGCTTTGGTAATAAAAAGATAAGATTTACACCAACATCTGCCGTAGAAACTCCATTTGCAATAGAAAAGTTATGTGAAAGCTATAACAAAGAAATTAAAAAAGGAGATTACGACCCCTTATTGTTGATACCGATTTTCATATTAGATTTTTTATCGATTCATCCTTTTTCAGATGGAAACGGAAGAATGAGTAGATTGTTAACTTTATTGCTTTTATATCAAAACGGATATATTGTCGGCAAGTATATAAGTATAGAAAAATTAGTAGAAAACTCGAAAGAAAGTTATTATGCTTCCCTAAAGAAATCATCGATTGGTTGGCATGAAAATAAAAATAATTATGCATTCTTCGTAGAATATTATTTAGGAATAATCTTGAGAGCCTATAAAGATTTTTCTCAAAGAATAGAATACATGACAAATAAAAAATTGACATCAAAAGATCGAGTATATTTAATAATAAAGAAAAATGTTGGAAAAATATCCAAAAAACAGATTTCTGAATTATGTCCTGACATAAGTATAAGCACTATCGAAAGAGCATTGAATGAATTATTAAATTTAAACTATATAGAAAAAACAGATAGTGGAAAGAATACGAGTTATATAATAAGGAGCAAATAGATGTCCATTTCTTTCTGCCTCATTTCTTTGCTTTCTGCCTCATTCGCACCAATAATGAGGCAGAAAGCGAACGTTTAATCATAATCTGATCACTCCCCAGCATAGATTTTATTGATGATTTTTCTTGACAAAGTCGAGACATTATGATAAAATATGCACCAATTTCAGGGGGTTGTTAATATGGTAAAGAGGAGTTTCATCTTTAAGATGACGGTCAGATATGTTTTTGAGATTATATTGGTTATAGCTTTCATGATAGTGAGTTATAAAGGATTCACGATGAATAATCTTTCAGAAGCGAGACAAATCGCAAGTCTCTCTAGCAAAGAAACGAGAGAGATACAAGCTGTCTATAGTTATGGTTCGAAAGAAGGGGCTACACAATTAGCCGATCGAATTCTCGTAAACAAAGGAATGCTAGCTCTCAGAAATCCGAACAGAACACAAAAAGAATTTTCAGTCGTAATTCAAATCAGAAAGAGCGACAATTATGGAATAGGTGATTTGGATATTCTCGTCGACGGTGTCAAGGCCAACATGGGTATTGTCATGAGTTTGGAAGAAATATACGAAGTCAATCTTGGACAAATTTCGCTGGAAGCCTATGAGCAAGAGAACTTGGATATCGAAATCTTCAGTTGTGTAGGCAACATACCGGTCGAATATTCATTTAAATTAGTGGGAAGTTTCTAAAATGGAAACTTTTTTGTATAGTTTGCTCATACTAACCCATAATATGAATGGGTGAAATATATGACAGGAGAAATGGAACTTCTCGCCTATTTGGACGAGAATATCAGAATGGGAAAAGAAGCATTGGAAACACTCGCTATAAAACTAGAGAAGACGGATAACAAAATAAAATGTGCTGTCGACGATGCGCTCGCTGTTTACAAAAAATATTCTCATAAATGTAAAGAACTTTTGGGCCGTGGCAATGAGAAAGAGAAGCATGGGAACCTCTTCGCTGTTCTCATGAATAAGATGAGCTCGAATGCCGAATTTGCCAAAGACAACAGCGACTCACACATCGCAGATATGCTTATACAAGGGTATAACATGGGTATAATCGACATAACGAAGAAACTAAAAAAGTTCAAAGGTGAACTCGATGAAGAAACCGCCAAGTTCGCTGAAAACTATCGAGACATGATGCAGGAACGCATAGAACAGATGAAAGAATATCTTTGATTGGACAGTAAAGTTACTGTCTTTAAAATGCAAACTTCACACGTCATTTTACAAAATGCGTCCTTTTTGGTATAATTTTACTATAGAAAGACGTGGTAAATATGAAAGTAACCGTGGGTGTGAGCAATAGACACGTTCATTTGACTCGCAAAACGTATGAATACCTCTTTTCAAAAAGCGAACTCGAGAAGAGAAATGACCTCAATCAAATAGGCGAATTCGCCTCGACAGAAACGGTCGACCTCATCTACCGAGGAAAGATGCTCGAACATGTCCGCATTGTCGGACCTTTTCGCAGTCACAATCAGATCGAACTTTTGGGCTCCGATGGAGAATATTTGAATATTCAACTCCCGACTCGACGAAGTGGCAAATTGGAAGATACACCATGTATAATAATTTCTGCCAACGGCAAAACAGTTACGACAGACGGTGTAATCCGGGCCGAAAGACACGTTCACGTTCCTCTTTCTCGTTCTTCCGAACTGGGACTTCATGAACGCGATGAAGTGGAAATCACTTATCCTGGTGGAACTTTCAAAGCCAACGTCAAAGTATCCGAAAATGGTTATTTCGAATTGCACATCGACAAAGACGAGGCAGCCGAATTCGATTTACACACGAACGACGAGGTGGAACTGAAATTATGTGGAAAATAGGAAATGTAGAAATATCTGGTCCCATCGTCCTCGCTCCGATGGCTGGCATTTCGAACTCTTCTTATAGAAAGATCATCAAAGAGATGGGCGCAGACCTGATATATGCCGAGATGGTGAGCGATAAAGCCATCATCTATGAAAATGCAAAGACGATCGACCTTTTGAAGATGGACGACTGTGAAAGACCTATCGCTCAACAAATCTTCGGCTCCGATGTCGAATCCTTCGTCGAAGCTGCTCGTCGAATCGAGGCGAATATGCACCCTGATATCATCGATATAAACATGGGCTGTCCGGTCCCTAAAGTCGCCGTTCGTGCCCAAGCTGGAAGTGCTTTACTCAAAAATCCGAGTAAGATAGGAGAAATAGTCTCGGCAGTTGTCGAAGCTGTTTCGGTCCCCGTTACAGTCAAAATTCGTTCCGGTTGGGACGAAAAACATATAAATGCTGTCGAAGTAGCCAAGATAATAGAAAAGGCCGGTGCCTCAGCCATCGCCGTTCATGCTCGCACGAGAGCTCAAGGTTACTCCGGTCATGCCGACTGGAACATCATCAAAAAAGTCAAGGACGCGGTCGATATTCCCGTTATCGGAAATGGCGATGTGACCACACCAGAGTTGGCCAAAAAGATGCTCGACGAGACAGGTTGTGATGCTGTCATGATCGGTCGAGGAGTCCTCGGAAATCCCTGGCTCATCGCTCAAACAAAAGAATATCTGGAAACGGGAAAAATAAAGACCAATCCCACATACAAAGATAAACTTGCAATGATACGTCGTCATTACGAACTCCTCATCGAAGACAAACCAGAAAAACTTGCACTTCTCGAAATTAGAAGTCATGCCATCTGGTACCTAAAAGGTCTGCCACACTCTTCCGAAATAAAGAATGCGATATGTTCATGTAAATCATCGGACGAGATGTTTTCCATTCTCGAAAGCTACCATGATACTTGCTTCTAATCAACTGTTGTTATGAGCCCCTACAATGATAAAATCATGTCATGGAGGCTGACACAGATGTCTAAAAAATCGAATCTGGAAAAAGTTTACAAAGTTGAATATCAAGAGGGATATTATCTTTTTAAACTCAATTCATTGCTTCAAGAAAAGGGCAAAACAAAAAATGCCGTCAAAAATAAAAAAGAAATAGACTTCAATACCATGCAAAGGATGATAAAAGGAAATCTCTCTCGTCTCGATCTGGACGTAATTGCCAAATTGTGCAACGAACTCGAATGCGGTATCGAAGATCTGGTCGAATATCGCAACGAAGAAAAGTAGAGATGCTTTTTATTTTTTTTTGGCATCCTCGTAGAACAATTCGTCCGGAGTACATTTTAATATCTTACTTATTTTATATGCCCACTTATAAGTAAGTGTTTTTTTCCCTTCCTCAATCTTCCATAGATACTGCCTCGATAATCCCAATTTTTTTCCCAATGCATCTAAGGTGTATCCTTGTTTTATTCTAACTTGACTCATCTTTAAATATTTTTTCATAAAATGAGTATAACAGAATTTAATAAAATCGGCAATACTAGGTCACGGAAATATTTGCCAATTTATGGCAAAATTAACTTGGTGAGTAATTTATGAAAAATGGAACGAAAAGAACAGAAGAAGAAAAAGAAGAGATAAGAATTTTACACAACAAGATTTCCTATAATATCAAAAAATATCGGAAAAAAAGACACTATACTCAACAAGAACTATCAGAACTCGCTAGAATCTCGTACGACTTCATGCGAAGAATCGAAACGACCTCCGGCGATTGTGGATTCTCTGTCTACACACTTTACAAACTCGCTCTCGCTTTGAATGTGAGCATCGACGAACTTGTAGAACTGAACCTAGGCAACTGCGTAGAAGAATGATCGATACAAAAACTATCAAATCCGGTTGAAAACAGCCGGATTATTTTGTATAATTGATACAATAGAGAAGAGTGAAAACATGAATAAAGCATTCGACAAAGTGATAAAATCGCACATTGGTTTGGCAATACTATCGTTTTTTGCCGTAGTATTGATGGCCGGAGGAGTGAGCTATTCGCTATTTCAAATAGACAAAAAGAATACGACCAATCAGACAGTCGCAGTGGGAACTCTCAGTGGTGAACTCACGAGCATCACAGGAGCCATCGTCGTAAACGATCTCTATCCACAATCAGCAAGCGAGATCACCGCGGACGGCAAGAAGTACAGTTTCACTATATCGAATACGGGAACATACGACTTGAATTACGAAATATACTTGAAAGACGCGACCGATGCCTTGCTTGCCAACACGACCGAATACTCTAGTTACAAGCGAATCTCAACGAGCCATTACCAATACATCAACTACAAACTCGACGGAGGAAATGCCTACAACCTGATTACCAATCAAAATGGCGACAAATTCGTCGTTCTAAGAGGTACCCTCAAAGCCGGTGCAAGCGAAGACCATTACTTGCAGTTCTTCCTAGACAACAAAGATACGACTACCACGGGAGCACCTAACGACATATCTGGCTCTGTTCTTTCGCTAGACATATACTTCGATGCCGGAGTAACTGAAATTGAACCTACCTCAGCAGAAGTCTTAATTGCCAAAGCAAACGATGCAAGTGTGACAAACTATTCCGACGGCAATCAACAGGAAATGTTTACCTTTGATCATCCAGAAGCAACCCAAACGACAGGATGGTCTGAAAAAGAGCGAAGAGATTATCGGTATATAGGTAATGAACCAAATAATTATATCGATTTCAACGACGAAACATGGAGAATAATAGGAGTGTTCACAGTTGAGACTGAAAGCGGAGAAAAAGAGCAACTGATGAAAATCATCCGCGAAGAGTTTATAGAAGATCAGATTTGGAATTATAACAATGAAGCTGTAAATGAATGGAGTACAGCAAGCCTAAAAACATTGTTAAATGAAGATTACTATAATCAAACGGGAAGTTATACGAGCACTTCTACAATCAAAGGGTTAAGCTCTAAAGCACGGTCTCAAATCGCGAACGTGAAATGGTACATAGGTGGTTCAAAGTCAGATTCAGGATTAGGAGGCCCAGATTACTATGCTTTTGAAAGAGGAATAAAAACATGTGCTACAGAAAGTACATATTGTAGCGAAGGAAGAAGTACAAATATAATAGCAAAAGTAGGATTAATGTATCCAAGTGATTATGTGTATACCTATGCTAATGGAGTAGACAATACATGTTATACAATGGGATCTAATTGTATTAATGGAACACCAGCAAACGGATGGTTACTTAACAATGAAAATCAATGGGTTATATCTCCGTATGCTGGCGATGCGAAGATTGTATTCTATGTGAGCTCGTTCGGCAATGTGGAAGCCACGTTCAAAGTGGACCCGTTCGGTACTGTGATCAGCAACAGCGACAACACAATCGATATCAATACAATACGTCCAACAGCTTATCTTTCATCTGATGTCGCCATCGTAGACGGAAATGGAAGCTCAGGGAATCATTACAAACTGGGAGAGAAAACTAATTAAAAGTAATCTCATATATATCTTAATGCGTACAACCTGAAGTCAGAGGTTGATCTATAATAATTCGGTTGAAAACAACCGGATTATTTTATATAATTGATACAATAGAGAAGAGTGAAAACATGAATAAAGCATTCGATAAAGTTATAAAATCGCACATCGGTTTGGCAATACTCTCGTTTTTTGCCGTAGTATTGATGGCCGGAGGAGTGAGCTATTCGCTATTTCAAATAGACAAAAAGAATACGACCAATCAGACAGTCGCAGTGGGAACTCTCAGTGGTGAACTCACGAGCATCACAGGAGCCATCGTCGTAAACGATCTCTATCCACAATCAGCAAGCGAGATCACCGCGGACGGCAAGAAGTACAGTTTCACTATATCGAATACGGGAACATACGACTTGAATTACGAAATATACTTGAAAGACGCGACCGATGCCTTGCTTGCCAACACGACCGAATACTCTAGTTACAAGCGAATCTCAACGAGCCATTACCAATACATCAACTACAAACTCGACGGAGGAAATGCCTACAACCTGATTACCAATCAAAATGGCGACAAATTCGTCGTTCTAAGAGGTACCCTCAAAGCCGGTGCAAGCGAAGACCATAACTTGCAGTTCTTCCTAGACAACAAAGATACGACTACCACAGGAGCACCTAACGACATATCAGGCTCAGTTCTTTCGCTAGATATCTATTTTGATGCGGGAGTCAAAGATACAGAAGAAAAAACATTGATAACTTTGGATAATGGGTTAAAATCAAATGATCCTAGCATAACAGATTACAATTCTGGAAATAAAGGAGAAATGTTTGCTTTTGATCATCCAGAAGCAACTCAAACGACAGGATGGTCCGAAGAAGAACGAAGAGATTATAGATATATAGGGTCTAATCCAAATAACTATATCGACTTCAACGACGAGACATGGAGAATAATAGGGGTATTCACAGTCGAGACAGAAAGCGGAAGTAAAGAACAATTAATCAAAATCATTCGCGACGAATACATAGAAGACCTTGAATGGGATTTAAACCATAACAACGAATGGAGTACAGCAAGCCTAAAGACGTTGCTAAATGAAGATTACTATAATCAAACAGGAAGTTATACGAGTACGTCTACAGTTAAGGGACTGAATTCGACAGCACGAAATCAAATAGTCAATGTCAAATGGTACCTGGGAGCTTCAAACGAGAAGAATAACTATAATAATCACGGAGGTCCACATTTCTATTCTTTCGAAAGAGGCATAACAACTTGCGTTACAGCAGGAAATTGTAGTGAAGAAACAAGAACAACAAGTGTAATGCAAAAAGTAGGATTAATGTATCCAAGTGATTATGTATATACATATGCCAATGGAGTAGACAATACATGCTTTTCAGATGCATATAATTGTCATACAGGTGCTCCGACAAACGGATGGTTATTTAATAATTCTACAGAGCAATGGCTCCTGTCCCCAGATGCAAGCGATGTATACTTTGTATTATTCATCGACTCAGAAGGTTATCTGGCTAACACCAATGCGACCTTCCTCACTGCTATTCGCCCTACAGTCTTTCTGTCCTCAGAGACTGCGATAGTTGACGGAGATGGAAGCTCAGGGAACCACTACAAACTGGGATAGAAAACTAATTAAAAATAATCTCTAATAATCAAGAAGATAAAGCAATCCTTTACTTCTTTTCTTTTTAAAAAAATGCCACAATCTAATTATAAACGTCTATTTTGCATTTTATTGTTTAAAATTGTATTTAAATCATCAAAACAATTGATTTTATTCTTATTATATGTATATAATACTCATAGGAAAGGGGATTCATCTATGATTTTAGAATTTACTATAGAAAACTTTTTATCTTTCAAAAATAAGACGACTTTCAGCATGCTCGGTGATGCTGATAATACTCATGAAACCAATTATGTAACTTGGAAAGATAAAAAGATTTTGAAAAGTGTCGCCATCTATGGAGCGAATGCTTCGGGAAAGACGAATTTCTTTGATGCCCTCGCGACACTTCCTCTATTGGTGAAAAAATCCAATACGTTGAATGTCGGCGATAAACTACCCATCATCCCCTTCATGTTCGATGCCAAATCGAAAAAAGAACCGAGCTTTTTTGAAATAAGAATGTTGATAGACAATATCAAATACGTATACGGGTTAAAAATAAGCGAAGATAGAGTATATGAAGAATATTTGTATTTCTACGCAAGCAATCGTCCAACAAAAATATTCGACCGAACGAATACCGATGAATACACATTTTCTCAAAAAGAAGAAAAGACTCTACAGGAAATTGCCCAAAAGAACACTGAAAACAAATTATTTTTAGCCACCGCTACTGCATGGAATTATGAAAAAACACAACCTGTCTATGAATTTTTAACATCACTGACCGCGGTCAACGATATCGCTTCTTTGAAAGATCGCTCGCTGATGCTTTACAATGAATTCGAAAACATATTGAAAAAACCAGCCTTGGAAATATTGAAAGAAGCAGATTTCAACATAGAAGACTATAAGATACTGGAAACATCTATTCCTTTTGGTAGAACAAAAGATACGAGCATGCTCAAAAAGAATTACCAAGTGTTTTTTACACATAAGAATTGTGAAGATTCGATCGACTTCGATTTAGAATCGGAAGGAACCAAAATCATGTTTTTGCTTCTACCTTTTATCATTGGAGCCCTCGCTAAACAGAGCACTATAATAATAGATGAACTGGATAAGAGCCTTCATCCATTTTTGGTACAGTACATCGTCGAGATATTCAATTCACCTCTCAACGAATGTAATTCCCAATTGATATTCAATACACACGACACCAACCTTTTAGATTTACAACTGCTCAGAAGAGACCAAATTTGGTTTACAGAAAAAGACGACGAAACAGGGAAAAGTGACTTATATCCTCTCAGTGACTTCTCGGTGAGAAAAGTAGAAAACATCGAAAAAGGATACTTACTCGGACGATATGGAGCTATACCTTTTATAAGGAGCGATTTGAAACTGTAATGAGAATTATCACACCTGATAGAAAACATCAAAAACGAATTCCTAAAGTCAATATTCTGATTGCAGGAGAAGGTAAAACCGAAAGAATTTATTTTGATCATTTCGATGATGGAAAGAAAGGTTATACAATCAAATTTGCTCGAGGAAACGATACAGATCCTATGAGCCTCGTCAAAAATTTGAATAACACAGTAAAGAGATTGGGCTTAGATTTAAAAGACGGAGACAAAGCATTCTGCGTTTTCGATACAGATGACTGTAAAGATAAAGAAAAGATATTGCTTGAAGCGATAACCTTTGCTAAAAAAAACAAAATCGATATCATCTTTTCGACACCATCCATAGAATTGTGGTTTTTGCTCCATTACACATATACCACCGCTGCCATGACGAACAAAGAATTGTTGACCAAGTTGAAAAAATATATTCCCAAATACGAAAAAACTCTCGATGTTTACGATATAGTAAATGATAAGTTGGATACAGCCATCAAAAATTCTAAAAAATTGGCAGAATTTCAAAGAAAAAATGGAAAATTCGAGAAATTCTCGAATGCAAATCCTTACACAGATATATACAAAATCGTCGAGTACCTCGAAGAAAAAAGAGATTATCACAAACGGTAATCTCTTTTAGTATCTTCCGACACCGACCTTTTTGAACACTTCGCGCACTTTTTCGCAGGCGATCGCACGCACCTTTTCGTTGGATTCATCTAAAACTTTGTCGATCAATCCGCTCTTTACGATCTCGTTGTACTTGGCTTGTAACTCGGTCAAGAACGTTGCGACTACTTCGGCCACTTCGCGTTTGAATGTTCCGTAATTACAGTCTGCAAACTTCTGAACAGCCTCGTCGATGCTCACTCCCTTTAAAGAAGAGTAAATCACCAACAAATTCGAAATGCCCGGTTTGTTTTCTTTGTCGTAATATATTTTGTTATCAGAATCTGTAACAGCAGACATGATTTTTTTCTTAGCCTGTTCGATATCCTCTAAAAGCATGATGCAGCCTTTCCCGCTCTCATCCGATTTGCTCATCTTTTTAGTTGGATTTTGCAAATCGTATATCTTAGCTCCAGCTTCCGGAGTGACGGGTTCAGGAACTTTAAATGTCTCTCCGTAGCGGTTGTTGAATCTTTCAGCTATATTTCTCGCCAGTTCCACATGCTGTTTTTGATCGATTCCTACCGGGACGACATCCGCATCGTAAATGAGTATATCCGCGGCCATCAAATCGGGATAGGTGAACAATCCGACCGAAATGGCCTCGTTACCCTTGTTTTTTGACTTATCCTTGAACTGAGTCATTCTCGACATTTCGCCCATATAACTGTTACATTCTAAGACCCATGAAAGATTCGCATGATACATGTTCTCCGACTGGATGAACAAGGTCGTTTTCTCGGGATCTAAACCACAAGCCAAATAGATGCCCACCAACTCTCTAATTCTATTTCTCAAAGTAGTCGGGTCATTATAGATCGTCAAAGCATGCAAGTCGGCTACGAAGACGAATGATTCATATTCACTTTGCATATCGACGAATTGTCGTATCGCACCGATGTAATTTCCCAATGTGAATTCTCCCGTGGGCTTGACACCCGATAATAATCTTTTCATTTGTCATCACTTCCAGCATATATTGTACTACAAACCCCGAACAATGTCTATGACTTGCGATTCCTACTCGAATTTGGTATAGTAGAGCGACTTGCCCTTCGGTAGTTTACTTCATCGAATGAATATAATCATTAAAACCGAACCATAATACATATGAAAGAGTTGATTGACTTATGAAAAAACACTTAAAACTGTTGCCTATGTTTTTAAGTATCTTCTTGTTGACAGGTTGCTTCGGCAACTTCACTCCTAGTGAACGCGTCGAAGATATGTTCGATCGCTATATAAAAAATGACGAAAGCATCATGCGCGAACTATCCGAATACATGGGCGAACAGGAACTTTCTGACGAACAAAAAAAGAAATATAGTCAGGTGATAAAAGACGAATATGCCAGCATCAAATATACCGTCAAAGACGAAAAAATCGACGGAGATGAAGCCCGTGTCGAAGTGGCGATCGAAGTCAAAGACCTCTATAAAGCTAGCAAAAAAGCAGGTGACTATCTCGCCGAACATGCACCCGAGTTTTATACGAATGGCATCTACGACAAAGACAAATTCATCGACTACAAACTCGATGTGATGGATAAATCTAAAGACACAATTCAATACACCATCTATGTCAATCTGATAAAAAAAGACGGAATCTGGACGATAGAACAAATAGACAACGAATCTTTGGAAAAGATACACGGCATCTACGACTATGAAACCGATAGATGAGTGTCAAATCTATTTAAAATTTTTGCTTAAAACGTCTACACATGCTATACTTGAAACATGAGGTAAGACATATGAAAATAGAAGATTTAGAATCGGTTAAATTCATGACTATGAGAATACGGGAAGCAAATGAATTTCCCAGCATGTTATATAGAAAAGCTAAAAATTTATTACTTCAAATAAGTGATGAACAACTCTTGCGTGGCCCAGACAAAAATCGCCTAGAAAGATTTGTCGTCGATGAACTCGAAACTTTCGACTTACGTTCACAAGAGAAAAAATTTTGTAAAGCTCTCGAAGAAATACTGACAGGAAATTTACGAAGAATGAGAAACGAGCTTGCTCGTGGACAAGAAGTCAACTATCGTGCTCAAGCTGAAGAGATGAGTGCTCAATTGAAAAGACTCAAAAGAATCGATTTCAATTTAGACGAAAATTTCAATCGATTAAGAAGACGCATTTTGAATAGATACAACGTAGATTATGACAATTTGACTTACTTTCTGAACCGCTGTAAAAGAAAACTAGAAAATGCCATACAAGAAGCCAACTTTTACACCGTAGACAGTTTGGTGCAAAGAACTCCAGAATTTTTCGAAGAGATGGAAAATTATATCGCAGCTCACAAAAAAAGTGAATCTGCCGAACCGATTGAAGTAGTCGTCTATCACGATAAAGACGGAAACCACTACATCTCCAATTCGGATGCCATCAAATTGAGGATGTGTTCGATTATAAGTGGAGAATTTTTTCTCCTCGATGACCATCAATACAGTTATCTTCAAAAAAATGCACATATCGAAGATGAACAACTAGAAAAAGAAAAGACACCGCAAGACGAAAAAAGACCTGTTATGATGATTTATCTCGGTCCGAATTTGCTTCCCTACAAAGAAATACAATTTGTCGGATCGCAAGTTGACTGTTCTAAACTGGCCATGTCACTTTCTCCTATAGAATTGGCCAACTTTATAGAATACTCTGACATAGTGTGGGTGAAAATCGACGACGAAGGCAATCTGAAGAGTGCCACACCTTCGGACGTGGAGCACATTACACGAGAATATCTTCATTCGATAGGTGAAATTGAGGAGCTCTCCTGTACAAATGAAGTCCATCGTTACCGTATCGACTATACAGCTCGCAAAGAAGAAGCACTGCCGACAGATATACTGACATGAAAATTGAGCCAAAAAGACTTTGGCCCTTTTTTATTTTCAAGGAAAATAGACAAAAGGTGATTACAAGGGTTTTTTACAAACTTTCGTGAGTCCGAAGTCTTGTTTCACAATGGTATATGTATTATAATCGATATATACAGATAACCTAAGGGGTGATGGATATGTATAAAGCATATAAATTTAGATTGTATCCATCTCGAGAACAAAGAGAGATGATAAATAAGAATTTCGGTTGTTCGAGATTCGTCTATAATCACTATTTGAGTGTAATGAAAGAAAACGGAGTAAGAAACAAATTCGAAAATATAAACGATTATACTCATAACTTGCAACACGAATATTCCTTTTTACAAGAAGCTGATAGTTGTCAAATTAGGAAAACACTATTCCATTTAGACGATAACTTTCAAAGATTCTTTAAAAGTGGATTCGGATATCCTAAATTCAAAAGCAAATTCGACAAAAATGCCTATACCACGAGTGCAGTATATAGCGATTACAAAGAGAAGCATTACTGTAATATAGAAGTAGATTTAGTCGGTAGAAAAATCAAACTGCCTAAACTAAAATGGGTCAGTATTCGAGGTTATAGAAATATACTTGAGATAAAAGGTAAAATAATGAATGCGACTATATCCAGAGAAAAGAATGGCAAGTATTATGTGTCAGTAATGTATGAAGTATCCGTACCTTTTAAGACGGAAATGCCAACATGTGTAGTCGGATTAGATGTCGGAGTAAAGACTCTAGTGACATTTTCAGATGGTACTTTTATAGAAAACAACAGATATTTAAAAAAGTATGAGAAACGAATCAAGAGAACTCAAAGAGAACTATCTCGCAAAGTGAAGAGAAGTAACAACTACTATAAATGCAAACAAAAATTGGCGGTTTTATATAGTAAACTCGCCAATGCAAGAAAAAACTATCTACATGAGATAACTAAGATGATAACGGATACATACGACATCATTACAACAGAAAAGCTGAATACTCAAAAGATGATAGAAACCTCTACTTCGAAAACTCTAACTAAAAATATACTCGATTCTTCATTCAGAGAAATAATAAGACAACTAGAATATAAATCTAAACTAAAAGGGAAATATTTCTATCAAGTCGATGAATATTATCCATCGAGTCAAATATGCAGCCAATGTGGACATAGAGACGAAAGTTATAAAGATATAGGAAAACGAGTATATGAATGTAGAGAATGCAATAATAAAATAGATAGGGATTTGAATGCGAGTATAAACATAGCTTTTGAAGGCATCACAAAATATATGAGAGAAGTGTATTCTCGAGAGAACGAATATTAAAAAAATACAAGTAATAAAAAGAGTACGGTAGCGACTACCGGAATTTAAGTCTGTGGAGAAGTCTGGGTACAGGGTCAGAAGTGCGAAAACTCTTACCGTGAGGTAAGAGAGAGATGACAAATTTTACTTGTAAAGTTTGTCTTTATGTTCTTGATTTTTTTGGGGGTTCGTGCTAAAATAACTGCCAATAAAAAGAAAGGGGCTTTTAAGGGGTGGATATCAGTACGGAAGATTCTAAGAAGATTTCTTATATCCTCAACATCGGAAACCTGATATTAGAAGAATACAAACTATCGGGTACTGATGATTTTTCGCATGACGAACTCATCGCATACTTCGAAATGGAAGACTCCTTATATGCCACACTTAATCTGACCCCAGAACTAAAAAAATTTGCCGAAACACTGGTAAAAGAAAAGATCGGTGCAAGTCTCAATTCGCCACTCCCTGCGGGCATAAGTCCGTTGATGACAGACTTTGCATATCCCTATATCCGATTACTAGCTCGATTGAGATATTGCTACGACTCTCAAAGTGAAAAACTCGACACATTTGCCAAGACCACTCTTCAAGACCTCGAAATAGGCCTATTCTATAAGAGCTTACTCCTCACAAGTCGCGATAACCCGGAGTATTCCGAAAGATTGGAAAAATATGCTTGCATGATCCTCATCGATTCGCCACGCATAGAAAAATCGATCGTTCAAAACGACATGAACCCGTTGGACAGAATAGACGACATATTCAATTTTTCTGTCGATGTATGGTGTGTTAATCAGGTGAGGACAATTCTCAATAAACTTGGGGTACCTTCCTTGAATAATACACGATTCAAAAGAGAAAATCGTTTTACCATTCTTTATTCTGCAATAGTCGATTTGACAAAAAGATATGTGACCCTTCAAAAAAAGAGCCACGATGCTATGGCTCAAATCCTCATGGCCATGTCGTATTTCAAAGCCATCATCGCCTGCCAACCGCCTAAAAGACGTTGCAGATTATATGCTAAATTCGAAGAAATGGAAATCGACTTAATCGACCTCGATTTTAAAGCACTCATCCACCAGGCGCAATTCGATATAGAAAATCACTTGGTTCCTTCGATTTGGCAATTCGATTTTATCGACAAACAGAAGATTCATTGACAACATCGATGAATCTTTTATTAAAAAAGGCACAAAACTATGGCACAATTTAAAGAAAAAAGAGTGCCATTTGACACTCTTTAACTTACTTAATGGCGCCTGATGCGGGACTCGAACCTGCGACCTAACGGTTAACAGCCGTGCGCTCTACCGACTGAGCTAATCAGGCATTGCTCCTTAATTATATAACTAAATCGATCATATAGTCAAGATTTTTTTGCGGGAAAATTCTTATTTGTTCGATACTGCTTTCAGTATCTCTTGATACACTGCATTTCTGTATGATGAATACACAAGTATTTTGTACGAGTTTTACGAATGTATACCAAATAATATGCGATGAAATTTTTAAAATGTAGAATATTGAAGAAAATATAAAATTTGTTATAATTGTAATTGAATTGAAATCGATGAAAATAAAAAGATCGAAAGAGAATTTATCGAAAAGGAGAAATTTATGGAATACGTCTTTGAATTTATCTTGGAACTGCTGCTCGAAGGAGCAATCGAAGCAGGTAAGTGCGAGAAAATCCCAAAACCTATAAGATACATCATTATCGCAATCATATCTCTATTTTTCTTGAGTATCATAGGGATTATAGCTCTGACAGGAATACTCATCATCGAGAAGAACACAATTTTAGGAATATTGCTGATCATCGCATCCTTGGCCTTATTAATAGGATGCATCCAAACCTTTATGCGAGACTATCTCAATAAAAAACGTGACCTAGAAACGAAAAGACGTAACCCCGACCATGAATCAAAGAAGGACTGACCAATGAAAATAAGAGATATTTTAAATTACGTAAAATCCGTCGATACCTCCAAGTTTTCTATCGCCGAAGATTTCGTTGCCGCAGGATACGGTCAAACTAAAGGAGGTTATATGAAACAAAAGCCTCATAGAAAGCCATCACAATTGGAACACTTTGTAAACTATTACGATGACAAACGAGATAAACTTCCCTCCTTTGCGAGCCTTTGGTGTCCTGAATTGATGCTTTTCATCGCTGAAATTTTCGAAGTCCCCAGAGAAAACATCGTAAAAGCTCGCGACATCGTCGCAGCATACGAAGATGAGTACGATCTTCGCAATACAGAAAAGAAGGCGACATACTTATCTCCACAGATTACTCGATCGAATGTCCTATCTCGTTTCAAAAAGGCTCTCAAAATATACGAACTTAACGAAATACTGAAAAACTCTTCTACCATCGAAGAGGCAAAGAGACTTATCATCCAACTCAGATAGAACAAAGTAAAGATTGAAAAGACATCACTTCTTGTGGTAAAATACTATCGAAATGATAGGAGAGATATACTTGAAAAAAGAAGGATTTACATTAGTCGAATTACTAGCAGTCATAGTCATATTGGCCGTTCTTCTGTTGCTCGTCACACCGAGCCTTTTCAACTCGGCCAAAGCTTCTCGTGAAAAATCGTTTAAAACCAAGATTGGACTCATCGAGACATCGGCCATCATGTATGGTCAAGATAACTATCGCACCATCATAAACGGTGTAAATGAAAACAAGCCAGGATATGCCCTCACAGATGGTTTCAATACACAAACACTAGAGGTGCGAGATCTCATCCCAGAATATTTGACGAAAGATATCGAAGAAGGACAAACACTAAACGGCAAGATCTATTACATCCAAGATCCACGCGACAACTCGAGGTTTTTGGACGATTACAAAATTATCATAAAGATCAATCCGAAGACGCGAAAAGTGACTGCCGAGTTTCAAACGAGCTGATTCTCGACTTAGTCGTTTTTTTTTGCTAAAAAGAAGATGACAAATCTCTTGTAATTTGAAAGATGTTTTTATATAATACTTTTTAAACGAGGTAAATTCTTATGAAAATGAGCGAAGTAAATTACGAAGATTTGAGCCCAATGATGAAACAATATTACGATATCAAAAAGAACTATGAAGGAATATTGCTCTTTTACCGTTTGGGTGATTTTTACGAAATGTTTTTTGATGATGCTATCATTGGCAGTAGAGAATTGGGCCTCACACTCACAGGAAAAAATGCCGGACTATCCGAGCGCATTCCCATGTGTGGAGCACCACATCATTCTATAAAGACATATATCAAAGAAGCCATCGACAAAGGTTTCAAAATTGCCATCTGTGAACAAATCGAGGACCCAAAAGAAGCAAAAGGAATGGTCAAGCGAGAGGTAACCGAAGTTATAAGTAAGGGTACACTCACCGATTTGGAATTTCTCGACAACAAAGACTTCAACTATTTGGGTAGCATTCTCGCTTATCCTTCGAGTTATGTCATCACCTATGCCGATATTTCGACCGGCGAACTAAATTCCATGTCGATTGCCAAAGAAGAAAATCGACTTTTGAATGTCGTCCTCAACAATGGATTCAAAGAAGTCATCTTGATGAGTACAGTCGACGAGAAAATTGAAAAGACCTTAAAAGATATTTATAACATCGATGTCACTCGCATCGACGAACTCTACGAAGATAAACTTCCATGTGATACATCGAACCTCGACTTGAAGGCGATTACGGGCATAAGACACATTCTTTATTATCTGTCAGTTCGCGAACTAAAAAACATCGACCATTTCAAGACAGTAGAAATTCTCGACATCGATAGCTATTTGAGTATGGATGTACATACGGTTCGCAACTTGGAATTGTTCGAAACACTGAGATTGAAAGAAAAACAGAACTCTCTTTTATGGCTCATCGACAAATGTAAGACTGCTATGGGATCGAGGAAACTGAAATCTTGGATGTTGAAGCCTCTCAAAAATGCTCGGAAGATAGAGGATCGCTACGACAAAATAGCCAAACTGAACGAAAATTTTCTCGTTCGCAGTGACCTCATGCGTTTGCTCTACGAAGTCTACGACATCGAAAGGCTTTGTGGAAAAATTTCGGTAGGAAATGCCAATGCGCGTGATTTGCTACAACTCGATAATTCTCTCAAAGTCCTTCCCGATATCGCTACGGCGATTTCCGAACTCAGCTTCGATTATGAAATTGAAACTTTCGCCGATTTGCACGACATGATCGATCGTGCTATAAATCCCGATGCTCCAGTCACTTTGAAAGACGGTTTTCTCATCAAAGACGGTTATGATACTGAACTTGACGAACTTCGCAAAATTCGTAGTGGAGGCAAAGACTTCATCAATTCCATCGAAGAGCAAGCACGCGAACTGACTGGAATCAACAACTTGAAAGTGGGATACAATAAAATCTTCGGTTACTTCATCGAAGTGACAAATTCCAATAAAGATAAGATAAAAGAAGAATATGGTTGGATAAGAAAACAGACTCTCGTCAATGCGGAGAGATATATAAGTCCTGAACTCAAAGAGAAAGAAAGCCTCATCCTCTCGGCTGAAGAAAAGATAATCGAACTCGAATACAACCTTTTCCTCACCATTCGCGACCGTATAAAATCTGAAGTCGATCGCCTTTCTGCCATGGCTAGTGTATTGGCAGAAATCGATGCCCTCGTCGCTTTATCGATTTCGAGTGAAGACTTAAATCTCGTTCGTCCGACATTGAATTTTGAAGGTATTGTCGATGTGAAAGACGGAAGACATCCCGTCGTCGAATATGTGAGCGATAAAGAATACGTACCAAATGATATAATCATGAATCGTGATACGACGACCCTTCTCATCACTGGTCCAAACATGAGCGGAAAGAGTACCTATATGAGAGAACTCGCTATCATCGTCATCCTCGCTCAAATGGGCTCGTTCGTTCCTGCTTCCTCTGCCACATTACCTATATTCGACAAGATTTTTACGCGCATCGGGGCCAGCGATGATTTGGTGAGCGGCGAAAGCACCTTCATGGTCGAGATGAAAGAGGCGAACAATGCCATCCAAAATGCTACGGCGAACAGTTTAATCTTGTTCGACGAACTCGGTAGGGGAACAGCCACTTACGATGGCATGAGCATCGCCAAAGCGATACTCGAATATGTTGACAGTAAAATCAAGTGTAAAACGATGTTTTCGACACATTATCACGAATTGACAGAACTTGCCGATAATATACCTTCCATTAAAAATGTTCATGTCAGTGCCAAAGAAGAAAATGGCAAAGTTTATTTTCTTCACAAAATAGAGGACGGACCTGTCGATAAGAGTTATGGAATACATGTAGCAAAATTATCCGGTATGCCAGATGAACTCATAAAAAGAGCAGAAGAAATTCTAGCTACTTATGAAAAACAGGAAAATAAAAAGAATAAAAACGTCCCATCTTCCAACCAGATGAGCTTCGACTTCACAGAACAGTACACGAAAAGCGAGGTTGAAAAATACTTAGAGAAAACCGACTTAGACGAAATGTGTGCCAAAGAAGCACTCGATTTTCTCTACGATTTGAAAAATATGATGAATAAATAATCTTACAGATATCAAAGTTTTTGTTATAAACAAACCTATTTCAAATCATAAAAAGATGAGTGAACAATCACTCGTTTTTGTTTTGCCTACAGATGATTTCTCGTCTTTTTTGGCAAATTGCCATTATTGACGAACTTTCGTAGAGAAAGGGGATTGGAATAGCGAAAAAAGTCC
>CAZKKM010000023.1:0-19651 GCA_964553435.1 uncultured Muribaculaceae bacterium
TTTCATTATTGTAAGATCTATAAAATTTTATATCTATATTATCTGGTGTTTTGTCTATTTCTTGCATTAAATTTATATCATCTTCTAATTTATTTAACAAATCTCTATAACCAGTTACAGAAGGATGAACTAATAATCTGAAGTTTTCATAAGTAAAGAATAATTTTTCCTTATGTTCAGTTAATAAATATCTCAATTTATCTAAAGCCATTACAATTCCTCCTAATGGCATTTATTATAGTATAATCCTTGTTAAATGAATAGGCATAAAATCAATATTTATTTTTGCTTATAAAAAAACACTCAAGGCACCAGTGTGATACCAAACTAGCAATGAGTTTTAGAACTTTTATAATAAAAGTCTTAATTTTCATTAATATCTACCCCTCCATTCTTTCTCAAGATTGGAGGGCGACACCCACATCAAATCTTCCTATAAAAATTACAAAATAAGAATAGTCATAATACAAGCGAACAGGTTGAATTATTCTAACAAAGTTTCGTAATTCATTCTATATTCATAATGATTTTATGCTTCAATCAGATGTAGTAGAAAACTTTTAATTTCATTTAAAAAAATTTTACACTTGATTTTTTTCGGTTTTAAAATATTCATAAGTATTGTATAATAGTTTTATTAAAGTAATTAAAACAAAAAAGGAGTAGATTAGCATTCGATTATAAGAAAGAATATCCAAAATTTTAAACGATGAAAATGGACTAACAAACTGAAGTTGAAAAACCTCGCGTGAAAAACATATGCTATATATGAAAAAATTTTGAGAAGGAGAAGTAACATTATGGAAGTAAAGGAAGAAAAGAAAAATGATATCACAAACAAAAGTAAAGAACTAACATTGAGAGAAAAATTGAAAGGTAAAAGACATCTGTTGCCAATCGTATTAGTCATCGTAGGCATACTCGTGATAATAATTGCTTTCGGTTCTTCGAACAGAGGGCACATGACTATATCGAGTACGAGCACTCTTGAAAAGATACTCGAAATAAGTGAACTTTCCACGGTCGAATATACGTACAATGCAATTGTAACCAAATACCAAGACGAAGAAAAGAAAAAAGTCGAATATCACGTTTCTTACGAAGGTATCATCGAAGCAGGAATTGATTTCGACGAAATATCCGTCGAAGTAGACGAGAAGAACAAAATCGTATTGATCGAACTGCCCGATGCTACTGTTCACAGCTCACGTGTCAACATGGATACACTAGATTTTATTCATTCTGTCAAACCGAAAGAAGCCGAAAGTATCACTCAAGAGGCTTATAAACTATGCCTCGATGATCTTCGCCAAAACGGTACAAACGAAGAAATGATACTACAAAATGCCAAAGAAAATGCCAGATCGGCCATCGAAGGCCTGCTGAAACCATGGATAAACACCGTCGATGATGTCTATACGGTGAAAATAGTATGAATGGAGTGACGAACATGAAAAAGATAAAATACATGATGCTCATCGCGATTTCTATGGCCCTACTGACCGGATGTGAAAAGAAAGATATGAATAAAAGACAACCCGAACTATCCCAAATGAGAACGATTTGCAATCTGGCGACCTTAGAAACCTACTACCACAATGTAGCCAAGATAACGGACAAACCTGTCGACCCTGGACTGAGCGGTCTATTCCAAAGAAAAGACAGAACCATGTGGATAGAATACACAGGTATAGCGAGAATCGGCATCGACATGTCCAAAGTCAACATGAAAATGGACGGTAACAAAGTGACTATCAGTCTTCCAGATGCTGAAATTCTGAGTATAGAGGTCGATCACGACATCGATAAAAGCTCATATTATTATTCTGAAGACAATGCTCTGTTTTTCAAAAACGAGTTCACTGCCAAAGACCAAACCACGGCTATCGCCGACGGGCAAAAGAAAATGAGAGAAACCATAGAAAACAACAGTCAGTTGTTGATGCAAGCTCAAGAAAGAGCTAAAAATCTGATAGAAAAGTACATCGTCGAACTCGGCAATATATCCGATCAAAAATACGATATCGAATGGATCGATCTCGAGCAAAAAGAAAGCTAGAGTCTTCGCTTTCTTTTTTACAAAGAATCAAAAAATCCGCTCTCAAAGCGGACATTTTTATTTTTTTGGTTTCATCGTAATTGCTCTACCACTGACATTCTTCTTTTGTACACTGACTTCTTGTTTCGGCGCTTCCGATTCGAAATCTAATGACTTTTCTAAAGACGGTTCGTCCGCACCTTCGTTTATTTTTTTGATTGCCTCCAATACTCCAATTTCTCCTATCAATTTGGAACCTATGTTGCAAATTTTGGAAGTTGCAACTTGTTTATCGAGTTCGATATTTTTTTCTTCTTGTCCATCTTCATTTTCTCTATATGGTAGACCATCATCTCCGAGCTTGCGATTGAACTTACTGAAGACTCTCATGCTGACATTTTTTAATGCCGTATCCACGATGGTATATCCGCCCATTCCTAAAAAGAGTGGGCCAAAAATCATCGAAATATGCCGTATGCTCGTCGTGAGCATGACAGGCGCCATAGTCGCGAAGAGAGTGACTATACCGCTTATTACACTGAAAAGAAAAAGATTCGCCTTCCATTGCAATTTGTAGCGGTAATTTCTAAATTTTTCGTTCAAAACCTTTTTGGTACTCACCCGATCGAGCTCGGCAAAAGCTACCCTCAGTTGCTCATGTAACTTATCGACGAGGCGCTTTTGACCTTCATATAAGACCGAAGAACGTATCGATGAGATTTCGTATTTTTCCTTTAAGGCATTCATGACATCTTCATCCTGTTTCAATCTCTTGCGCATCTCGCCCAAAGCTGCATGTTTGTTTATAGCTTTTTCGACTGCAATCGCGTACTCGATCTCTTCTTCAATTTTCTCTTTCTCGCTCTTGGCCTTACTAAAAGTTTTCATCTCCTCACGGGAATTCTTCTTGATAAATCTTTGACCGGCAAATCCGATGACCGCGACACTAGACATTATAAAAGTAGGAACGACAAATACCGGTAAACTGCTGAAGAAGCTGCCGAATAATGCCGAATTTTTTACCATATCGAACGCAAAGAGCTCTCCTAAAAAGGGTACGATAGAAAGCCCAACACCCGTCATTATCTTGTCACCCAGACGGCATGATCTTATTATTTTTCTTCGATGAAAATTCTCTTTAAATTCTTCAAGACAAACGTTCATTTGTCTATCTATTTCATCGAAAATCTGCTTGCTACTCACATTTTTCAAATCTACTTCTCCTCTCGTTATATCTGTTTTACAGACGAAAATACTTATACGAAATATTTTAACACATTTAAATAATTAGTCAATTTGCTTTTCCTCAAAACCTATTGTATAATAACGATAGATTAAGGTGATTAGCTATGAAAACGGACCTGTTGAGCATTCCATACGTCGGAAAAAACACGAAAGCAGAATTAGAAGCCCTCGGCATCACCTGCATCGAAGATTTGGTCGGCATTTCCCCTGAAGACCTCTACTTGGCCGATTGCCAGGCAAAAAAAAGACTCATAGACCGCTGCCAACTCTACGTTTTTCGCCTGGCCATCTACTATGCCGAACATTCAAAACACGATCCCGAGAAACTGAAATGGTGGTATTGGAAAGACATAAAATACGAAAACGTTCGCCGATAATCGATTTGTCAAGTCACCTAAGGTAAGTTTATAATAATCATTGAAACGGAAAGGAATAGAAAATATGTTTAGAAAAAAGTACATTGCTTCTCCTCTAAATTACTGGGAAGAAAAATCTTATATGATGGTCATACCTTCCAAAGAAGACGACGATTTGTTGAAAAATGCCATCACTAGATTGAGCAAATCGAAAGAGATAAAGCTGCTCTCTAACACCTTCAATGTCGAAACTCACACCATCGAACTCACAATAGAATACGAAGACGATAAATACGACATAGGCATCTTTACAGGAGGTGTTTCCATACCGGACTATTACCTGCGAGGTATCCAATTTACCGAAGACGAGAAGACCGCAATTCTCAATGCTTCGACCGCTCTTACGATTTACATGGATTTCACTAAAGACGTAAAGCTCTGTTACCAATTGGAACTCAAACTGGCTGTTTTGATGGTCCCCGATTTTGCAGGTATTATGGACGAAAGTGCCGAACGCATGCTAGCTCGCAGCTGGGTATTATTGTCTGCCAATTCTCGAACTCTTCCTAGTTCGAAAGATCTGTTCTCTGTTCAAGTCATTCTGGGCAAAAACGAAAAAGTTTGGATACATACACACGGTTTATGTCGATGTGGACTTTCCGAACTCGAAATACTCGAATCTGACACGACTAACGAAGAGAGTCACTACAATATACTAAATACATATGCGATGTATCTCATAGATAAAAAAGAACCGTATGACCCTCACATGACAGGTGCCTACATCGGTCGACTCATGAACGGCTATCCCCTCGTCATCACTTCTATTCCATGGACCGATGGATTGAATGAATACAAAAAACTAACACTCGGAGGAGAACATGATCGTAAACGAGGACACAATACCAAAACAGATATCATCTTCATTTTTAAAAGTGAAGAAGACGAAAAAAATGGAGTGCTCAGTAAACTTTCCGATTACGATGAATTCCTCAAAGACAATCCACTTTTTTTCTTCAGTGACGAAGAAACCGACCGCATGAAAGATGTCGCACGCGAACGTTTCTCTTATGTCGAAAAAGCTTTCGCAAATCCAGAAAATCACATTCTCATCAAAATAGGATTGCCATTAGAAGAAGAGGGCAAATACGAACATATCTGGTTCGAACTCATCGAAATTAACAAAGGCAAATTCAAAGGTCGATTGACGCAAGAACCTTATTACATCGAAGGTATCCATAAAGACTACGAAAATTGGTACACAAAAGAGGATGTGACAGATTGGATTATCTACACCCCAGAATACAGTGTCACACCGGACACAGCCTACCTTTTGGAAAGATGAGAGTTTAAAGCTCTTTTTCTTTACAAACCGAATTTTTGTTTGTATAATAACAATTGATATGTAACGTTTGTTATCGAAAGGAATGATATGATGCCGCCGATAAAAAAATTTAGAAAAGAGGATATCTTGCAAGCCGCTTTGGAAATTGCCAAAACACGCGGTTTCGAAGAAATAAACGCACGAACTCTAGCTCAAGAACTCGGCTGTTCTGTTCAACCAATTTTTCACAATTTTACGAATATGCAAGGACTACTTCGTGCGACCTATGAGAAAATGTACGAAAAATACAAGACTTATTTGACACCCGATCCAGCGAAAGACAAAGCCTACAAACAAATGGGAATAGGGTACATCAAATTTGCCAAAGACTATCCAGAATACTTCAAAGCCATCTTCATGCATGATACGGGACTTGATGCCGAAACGTTCATCGCCGAAGATGCCATCACCGATGGTGTCATAACTGCCGGTCGAGAATTGTCCGGACTTTCGTACGAACAACAGAAGAAGTTTCACATCAAGGTATGGATATTCACTCACGGATTAGCTTGTTTATTAGCCAGCGGCACCATTACTATGGACGATGATGAGATATCTTCACTTCTCGAAAATACAATACGTAAAATGCTCATCGGATTTAAGAAAGAGGAAGAAAAATGAAAAATATAATAGAAGTTAAAAATTTGACCAAAGAATATAGAGAACTGAAAGCCGTCGACAATCTGAGTTTTTCCGTTCACGAAGGAGAGATTCTTGGGCTTTTGGGTCCGAACGGTTCGGGAAAATCGACAACGATCAATTGCATTCTATCTCTTCTGAATTTCACCTCGGGAAGCATCAAAATATTCGGACAAGAGATGACTCCCGATTGTACCGAAATCAAAAGACAGATAGGTGTCGTCTTCCAAGATATCGCCATCTTCGAAGAACTTACCGTTTACGAAAATATCGATTATTTTTGTGGATTGTACATTGCCGACAAAAAGACACGTAAGACATACGTCCAAGATGCCCTTGGTCTCGTCGGATTGCAAGAATATGCCAAATTCTATCCGAAACAACTTTCGGGTGGACTCAAAAGACGCCTCAACATCGCCTGTGGAATCGCTCACAAACCGAAAATCATCTTTTTAGATGAGCCGACTGTCGCCGTCGATCCGCAAAGCCGCAACAATATACTCGACAACATCGCGACCCTTCGCGAACGTGGAGCGACCGTCATCTATACGACTCATTATATGGAAGAGGTCGAGATACTGTGTGACAGAATAATAATACTCGATAAAGGACAAATCATCGCTTCAGGCACGACGGATGAACTCAAAGCACTCTCCGGTATCGAAGAAAAAGTCACTGTCGAAGTTGCCGATTTGAAAAAGAATGTTCTTTCCGAAATCGAAAAATTCAAAACCGTCGAATCGGTCACATACGAAAACGGAATCCTCTTCATCACATACAAAAAAGGACGCAATAACCTCGACGAACTGTTGGACTTTATGAAAGCCAAACACATCGCCTATACGAAAATATTCTCCGAGCGGCCGACATTGAACGATGTCTTCCTCGAACTGACAGGAAAGGAATTGAGAGACTGATGTTTTTCCATAACTTGAAATATTCCATCAAGACACTTTTTCGTAACAAAATGATGATATTTTGGACCTTTGCTTTTCCTATCATCTTGGGTACTTTCTTCAACATGGCTTTCTCGAACATCGAAAACAGCGAAAAACTTTCCGTCATCGATATCGCCATCGTCGAGAAATCCACCGGTGAAGAAACTGAAATATACGAAAAAGCATTCGCTTCTTTGAGCGACTCTCGAGATGAAGACCGACTTTTCGATATCACCTACACGAGTGAAGAAGAAGCAAAGAAACTTCTCGAAGAAGAAAAGATAACAGGATATCTTCGACTATCCGCATCGCCCGAAATCGTCATCACTTCGAACGGCATCGATGAGACGATATTCAAATATGCCATCGAACAAATAAAGCAATCGATCGATATCATCAAAGACGTCTTGAGCACTCGCGATTATGCCACATCGGATGACACGATCATGAACACTCAGCTAGAACATATTCAGAAAAACATTCTAAAAGCTCGTTCTAACATCATAGACGAATCGAACACTCACATGAGTTATACGATGATAGAATACTACACCCTTATAGCCATGACTTGTCTCTATGGTGGCCTTTTGGGCCTATCTGCTATCGATAAGAGTCTTGCGAACATCAGCAACAAAGGAAAGAGAGTCGCCGCATCGCCTACGAGCAAAGCGACCATCATCCTGAGTAGTTCCCTAGCAGCTTATCTCGTCGAACTCGTAGGACTTGCGCTTCTATTTGTCTATACGATATTCGTAATAGGTGTCGATTATGGAACGCATCTACCACAAGTCATTCTGCTCGCTTTGACAGGAAGTTTCGCAGGCCTGTCTTTGGGGGTTGCAATAGGTTGTCTTTTCAAAGCCAATGAAGATACTAAGACAGGAATTCTCATTTCTATTACTATGCTCGGATGTTTCTTCTCGGGCATGATGGGAATCACGATGAAATACATCATAGATGCCCACGTTCCATTCATAAACGCGATAAATCCAGCCAACATGATAACAGACGGTTTTTATGCGTTATATTATTACGGTACTAGCACAAGATTTTATGGCGATTTGAGAAACTTGTTGCTCTTCTCGGCACTCATGGTGAGTATTTCGATTTTCTGTTTGAGGAGGCAAAGATATGATAGTATTTGAAACATTTTTAAAAATATTGAACAAGTGTAAGACACCGATAATCATCTATACACTCATCCTCATCATCTTCAGTGTCTTCAACACGACGATTAACGATTCTCCTACGACTTTCGTCGCCAGCAAACCCGACGTCGCCATCATAAACCGCGATGAGGATAAAGGAATAACCGCAAGTCTCATCGACTACATAGAGAAGGGGAGTAACATCGAAGAATTTTCGAACGATGATGCATTATCCGATGCACTTTTCTACCGCGAAATCAACTACATAATCGAAATACCAGACGGATTCGGAAAAGACTTTATCCTCGGTAGAAATCCAGAAATAAAAGTCAAAAGTACCGGTGACTATCAGGCCAGTCTCGCCCAAATGCGTCTCGATCGCTACTTGAAGACGATCGATACCTATCGACTGCTCGGTTATGGCGAAAGTGAAATTATCGCATCGACTGAAAAGATACTCGCCACGGAAATAGATGTGACTATAACTTCTAAGCTCGATATCTCTTCTCTTTCCAAGATGAGCAGTTATTATAACTTCGTAAATTATTGCCTTCTCGCCGGAGCGATTTTCATCATAACACTCGTCATGGCTACCTTCAAAGAAGAAAAAGTCTCCAAACGTACGATTATCAGTAGTATGGACTATAAAAAATTCAACCGTAATTTGCTATGGGCCAATGCTCTTTTCACGATCGTTCTTTGGCTCTTCTATGTCATCATCAGTATCATATTGATCGGTCGACCGATGTTCTCCATCCATGGTGCACTACTTGTACTCAACTCGTTTATCTTTTCGTTTTGTGCACTTTCGATTGCCTTCCTACTAGGAAACGTAGTCAAGAACAAAGAAGCCATAAATGGCATAGTAAACGTCATCGCCTTGGGTTCGAGCTTCCTATGTGGAGCCTTCGTACCTCTAAAATGGCTTCCAGATTCCGTCTTATCGTTCGCCCACATTCTACCTTCTTACTGGTTCATCGCGACCAACGAACTGATAAAAGACATCGAGTCATTCACTTGGCTAGAACTTCGACCACTGTTCGCGAATATGCTCGTCATCTTGGGATTTACTCTCCTTTTCGTCATCATCACGAATATCATAACGAAGAAAAAAAGGCGAAGTTGACTAAAAAAATGCTTTGCAAAAGATGATTGCAAAGCGATTTTTTTATTTTTTCGAAATTTCATCGGCCAACCCGATGAGCATATTTATCTTTGTCGGCACGATGTAATCGGCTCTTACCCTGCGAGCCACAGCATTCATACAAAACCTCATGCCGCGAGCGCCATCCCACCAAGACTCGTTACCAGGGCACTTCTTTTTTATGTCGTTTAAAGACTTGCTCATGATATCGCGATCGTATGCATCGGCCATATCGAAAGGTAAGATATATGGTTGATTATCGTCATCGTACTCCTCGTTTCTTTGCATCTCGTATCCGGCAGTCTCATAAAAGTAAATATAATTCCCTCCTGCCAAGACGAGAACTTCCACATCGTCATCCAAATCGCCGACCAATTGGGATGTATACTCGAGAATTTCATCAAAAGACGATTTGGCAATGTCTTCTTTTAAATCCGGAAAAGCCTCCGTAACATCCATCGCCCCAAATGGAAGATTCAATCGTTTTACGATTTCTCCTTTGTCGATTATGGCTATCTCCGTCGAACCCCCGCCTCCGATCGCCACCGCCATGCGCTTTTGATAATCGATACGAGAAAGAACTCCCTTTACAGTATATAAAGACTCTTCGTCCGCGGTTACTATGCGAAAATCGAAGCCGTAGTTATCTAAAAAATCGGCTAAAAATTTTTCCCTTTCATCGTCTTTCAAATTTCTGAATATGCTCGTTCCAAAAACATGAACATCCTTTGTTTTACATAATACTTCATCGACAAAAGAATACAGACTCTCGACATCATTTTCTCGCAATTTACCATCTGTTTTGTAATTTGTTTTAAAAGGAATATACCTCGACCCTAAATCTTTCAAGTCTCCTTTATCATAAAGATATGCCTTGGTAGTAGTAGATCCCACTTCGATTATTCCAAATCTCATATAAACACCTAATCTTTCTGATATCATTATAAGTCTTTCTTGAGAAAATTACAAATAAGAATATAACAAAGTCACATAAGACTCATAGGTTTTTGCTAGTTGAAAAAAGCTCATTTTTATTGTATACTTTAAAGCAAGATAGGAGACTACAAAGTATGAAAAAACTGGCTCAAAAGCAAGTTCGGGGGGGGGTCTTTAAGTAAAAAGGCCATTCGAAGAAAAAACGTAATAATAGGCATCTTGGCTGCAGTCGTAGTAGCACAAATGGGGAAAGATGTATACGATAAATACACAAGTTCTCATGAGGATATCAACAGCAACCATCGAGGAAACATGATAGCATTGCACATTCAAAATGACTCCGGAGATTATGAACTGAGTTCGAACAATACGTTTCCAACTGACGGCTATGTCTTGAATACAGAAAAGACGAGTTGTATAAACGGTGGTACAATAACACAAAATCCGACGACGAAGGTACTTAGTTTGAGTGTAACAAATACTGATTCATGCAACGTATATTTCGATAAGAAGAAAGAACTATCAGAGATGACTTTGGCAGCATTGAAAGTCAGTTCAAACGGTACTAAGACAGGATTCGAAAGTCCTGCTACGACAGATGAAGGAATCTTCGAGATGGAAGACGACTATGGGACGAGTTATTACTACAGAGGAGCAGTGACGAACAACTACGTCAAGTTTGCTGGGTTCTTTTGGAGAATAATCAGAATCAATGGAGATGGAAGTCTCAGGATAATCTATGACGGGACGAAAGCTCATGCAAATGGAACAAACGATGCAGATAGATTCACACATATCAGTCAAAAGTACAATGCAAAATATATCGATGCAAAATATGTAGGTTGGATGTACGGAACAGCAAGTACGAGCAAAGAACAAGCTCAGATGAATACGGAAAGTCCTGACATCAAAAAGGTAGTTGATACTTGGTATAAGACAAATATTGTAGATGCAGGGTATGGAAGTGCGGTGACGGACGTCCTATTCTGTAATGACAGAAGTATACCAGGAAAAGATGTAACAGGATATAGTAGTGACACAGGGAAAGGATTTGGAACAAATGCAACTGCCTATGGAGCATATGCAAGGACAGGGGTAGAGTCAATAAATTATACAAATGTTAGACCGACATTCAAATGTCAAGAAAAAAATGATGCGTTTACGGTAAATGACAGAGAAAAAGGGAATGGAGACCTCACATATCCGATAGGGTTGATAACTGCAGACGAGATAATTGCCGCAGGTAGTGGGAAGTATTCAACAACAAACCAAAGTTATTATTTATACCGAGGAAGTAGTTATTTTTATTGGTCGATTTCGCCTTACTTTATTAACCCGAACGGCTATGCATATGTGTTCGATATCCATGGTAAAGGTAACTTGAGTAGCAGCAGTTTGTACGGCGAAGGTGCAGTCGCACCGGTCATAAATCTCTCTGCTGAGTACGTAAGTAATATGGTCGGAGATGGTACCATCGGAAATGAATATCGAGTCGAGTAGAGAATTGACGCGAAAAAATCGATATTGACAAAAACGGTTATCTGTAATAGAATAGGCACTCCTAAAAAGGGGTGTTTTATTGTGAAAGATATGAAAGGAATAATATCTATAGATGAAAAATTTTTAGAAGAAGATGACTTTCATGTTGCTGCTTGCAATTTGTTCAAGTTCGATTATACGTGGTCTTTCGAAGTCGATTTGGCCAAACCATTCGATATTTATCTACGAGAAAATAAGAAAGACTTAATTGAAAGACAAATTCGCGAAGCCTGTGACCTTCTCGCCATTCAGCCGACGGAAGAAATACAAAAATTGATAGACTATCTATCGATCAATGCGTCTCGTGCTCAAGAAATGCTAGCATCTTGTAAATATCTGCGATTCCACATCGATGAAAGTAAAGTAGCGAGTTACTTAGATGCCAATCCTGTTCTTTGTGACAAATTTATCGTCGTAACCGCAGATGCGAAAAACCTCACCATGGAAGATATTGCTCACTACGAAGAAGTCTACGGTATTCACTGTAACAAACTGCTCATATCGATGAAAAACAACGATGAGCTCGTTCCATTCGACCTTTGTCGTCGCACGGTTTTCACTGTTGAAAACATCGCTCATACCATAGAAGCACACGATTTCTCACCTCTCGAAGTAGTGATGTATACCTACGATTTCGTCCGCGCTCGTAACTACAACCGCGAATCATCCACCGAAAATTCCCACATCTCCCGCGACCTTTCGCAAGTGCTCTTCGGTGACAAAATAGTATGTATAGGCTTTGCCAACATATTAGATGCTATTTTGAATCGACTGGGCATCGCGAGTATGATTTACATACTCGACGATAGGAAAACCGCATACTATCACGCACGTGTCGCGGCATTTATAGAAGACCAAAAATACGGAGTAAAAGGCATATACTACTTCGATCCGACTTGGGATTGCAAAGAAGAAGACGACGAATTTCTCTCTTCTTATCGTTATTTTGCCAAAACTAAAAGTGAAATGGAACAAATGGAAAACGGCAGATTCGCCGATTTGACATTCGGAACTTTCTCTTCCCAATATCTCGAAGAATTAAAGAAAGCATTTGCCCGAGATGAAGTTTATGCCTTCCCTAAATCTAAAAAAGACGATATAGACGAAATATCTCATCTCGTCGACGGCAAAAGAATATTCAGAACTGACAGTATGAGCCATACTAAAATAATCGTCAAAGTTAAAGAATACTTGGATTACATCGATTCTCCATTGAATATGGAAATATATCTCTCACTCCTTTTCAATGTTCGCAAAATTCAATACTATGAAAACCCCCGCCGCTTTCCATTTTCACTCGAAGCTTTCGCCGATATTTACTATAATTCTGGTTGGGATAACCAAAGTATGAATACTCTTCTTCTTGCCGTATCGAGTTCATATCGAGAAGATGAATTCGATGACTTTGTCGCAAAAAAAGAACTCGGAAAAAAAATTGCTTGCATCGCACTGACTCGTCTTTTAAAGGAACATCTCGAAAGCCAAAAGACATTGACCTTAAAATGATCTTTACTCTTGACAATCGCCGAAATATTAACATATAATAGGCACCGATAATTTTTAAAGGGGGATTTCTCATGAAAGGGGTCATAGGCTTATCTCATGATAGAAGTTTTATACCGCCCAAAATCTTTTTCTATGATGAAAAAAGCGATCGATATTTGAGCTGCCATATAACCATAAAGATAAAAAATAAATTGAATTATTCCTTTCTTTGGGATGAAAAAAATCGGCCATATCTTTTGAAAGGATTGAAAAATTGGATTACTAACAATAATTTACAACCCGAATTTGTATCTCTATTTCGCAAGTACACAGGCGATGAAATATCGCTCCTAAGAGAATTCGAATACGTATCTTTCGATGCCTCACTGGAAGAGATTGCCGAGATAGTATCATCCGATGCGCATCTTCGCACAAAAAAAATCCTCATAGGATCAAATACGACCGTTACTGCCGAGTATTTTACCAAAATCGAAACTTTATTTGGACCCTATACAAATATACTGCGCTTTGCTATAGCCGAAAATTATTTACCCATAACTTTTGACGAATTCAAAAGAACGATTTCTATCCTCGAAAATTATGCTCGCAAAATATCTTCGTTGCGGCTGTCGCCCCTGGAGACAATTTTCTATGTTCACGATTTGGTCCGCTTTAAACAATATCGCAAATCTTCTTCCAATCAAAATTTTTATTCATCGAGCGATTTGACCAGTGTCTTACAAAATGATCATGCCATATGTGAGGGCTATGCCAATTTGAACATGGCCATTTTGAATAGATGCGGCATCCCGACTCAGAAGATCATTTTACAAAGTTTAAAAGACCCCAACAGAGGGCACGCGATAGTCGTATCATATGTCGAAGATGCCAAATATACTACGAAAGGATTGTTCTATACCGATTCGACTCAAGAAAACAGAGAAAATCCAAAATATCTACAAGTGTATGCGAACGTCGCTCGTAACAGATCGCATTATAGTCAACTCTTCGCACCAAAATACGAAGATTCGACTTTTGGTAAGATCGATGCCACTGCGATAAAGACTCTCGAAAGATGCTGGCAAAAGAATAGATTGGCCGATTATCCTACTGTAGAAATAGAACAAATAAATCTTCTTTCTTGTCTCATCGACGGAATCGACATCATTCCGAGCGATAGAACATCGATGACACAAGCCGATTTTGAAAGCATCATGGCGAGATTACAAAATTATTTGGATATGATGGATGGACCTCTTTCGACCGAAAATTTCTTGCGTATTATCGTCGCAGTTCGTTCTATAGAATACTACGAAAACTCGACCGACTATCCTCTAAGTCGCGATGAAATATACGATATATACTGCAATTCTGAAAGATATTTTACCCTTTCGGCACTCGATAAAATTCATCTGTTTTTTATGAAGAAGACCTCTGAAGATGAACTGGAATTATCGAAATTTTGGAAATACGAACAGTTCATGATTCGATCCGCTCTCGACTTGCAGATCGAACGTATTCGTCTTTTGAAGACCATGAAGAATATTTCTGAAACAAAACAACTTCAAATGAAACGAAGGCAACAAGATTTGCCATAAAACTCGCCAATATTATTTTCTTCGACTTTCTTCGCATCTCCTACGATTAAGATTTCACAAAAACTACACAAATTTTCTTGACATGAGCCAGAGATGAATAATATAATCATGGTAGAAAGGAGAAAGGTTTTTCTTAAAGGAAAGAAGGATGATATTTATGGAAAAAATGAAAAAGTTGTTGTTGACTGTATCTTTATTCGGATTGATCACAGTACCTTACAGTGTTCATGCTGAAGATTTACCAGTCGATACGAACCAAGACCAAAGCCAGACCGACGTCACACCTGCTGCACCTACGAATTCTTTGACATCTTTGAAATTGAAGTTGAGTGACACGGAAGAAAAGGACATCGATTTATCGAAATGTACTAAGAATGCTGCAGGAACGGAATATACCTGCGATGTAGTATTGCCTTATAAGGCGGGAGTATTCAGCTTGGTTCCTACTACGGACGAGAACTCTGCGGTACTCGAAGCTGAAAAAGGAAACTATGCCGATCAAGAATTGATCATGGCAAGTTCAACTTACCGAATCAATTTGTCAGATAAGGATGCTACTCCACCTGTGACAAAAGTCACTTACATCGTCAATGTTGCAAGAGAGACTGTCACACCTGCGATAGATGCTTTGACGATCAAACATGGTGACACTGTATTGACTCCAACATACGAAGTCATCGATGGTAAGCCAACTTACACACTTGCAGCAGACTACACAGTCGACAAAATTACTATTGCTGTAGACTACGACGATACGATTTTCTCAGCATCTTACATCTCCGAATTGAGCATGACACCTAACAGTTCTTACACACCTACGATTCGCGTGTATGAAACTAAGAATTCTCAAAACTATGTCGATTACTATCTCAAACTTTCGAGAGCACAAAATCCTCTTGTCACTGCACTTGGTGAAAAATTGGAAGAAAAATACGGAGATAACGTAAGCTTCTATTTCGATGAAGATGATGAAAAGGTTGTCTTCTATCAATATGTCGAACTCGACGGTACACATATCGAAAAAGCCTACGAAGTTGCTCTTGCAGCTGACTCGACTGCCGATACTCTCTTGGCAGCTTACGAAGAAGCCATCAAAGGAACAAGCGAAGGTGTATATGTCTACACAGATGAAACCGGAGAAATAACTGAACCGGTAATTAAAGAAATTGCCAATAGTAAAGCAGTTGCAACAGTAATGGGAAACGGTCAAAATGCATATTGGGAAATCGACGGAACCAAACTCACTGCCGCAGACAAAGGTTTCAATGCCGACGTCAGAGTCGATGACGAAGTCGATGAAGCTTTGAGAGCAAAAATAGAGAAATTGTTGGACAAAAAAGATAACGGTTTGATTATCGACTTTGCCCATGACGGAAAACTTCCTAATGGAACTAAAGTGATTATCTATGTTGGTGATAAAGAATATACTGATCAAAAATATAACCTCTATTATTACAATGAAAAAGCAGGAACTTTGGAACTGGTCGTCAAGAATGTCAAAACTAATGTTGAAAACGGTCTTGTCGAAAGTGTTGAACTCGAACTCGATCATTGCAGTTCATATGTTTTACTGCCAGCTAAGAACAACGCAAAAACGGGAATGCTCGATGTAGCTTTGTACTCTCTAGTTGCAGGTGCATCGCTCATCGGAATGATCGCTTTGATCAAAAAGAGAAACGACTAATCAAAAACCGAATTTCTCATTTTGAAAAGATTGCCAAAAATTGAAGGTGATCTTTTCTTTTTGGGTATTGATGTGGTATCATATAAGACAAGGAAGTGAATATGAAATGGCTGCCACCAAAAAGAAAACAACTACAAAGAAAAATGTAAAAAAGAATACACCTAATAAAAAAAATCCTGATAAATTACAAAGTGCATCTTCTAAAGTAGGCTCTTCTCGAAAGAAGACGAGCACCACAAAAAGGAATCAAAAGACGACTCCGAAATCTTCGGCCAGCGCAAAAAAGAATGCACCTACTAAGAAAAAGTCGACTACTTTGTCCCCCAAAATAGAAGAACCCATCATCGATAAAGAAGAGAACATTTCCAATACACAAAGTGAGCCCACAGATAACAAAAAAAGCTCGATTCAAGAAGAATCTAAACGGCAAAAAAGTCAAACTAAAACGAAAAAAGTAATCAAATATATATTGATTTTTATCCTTTTTTGCATCTTCGCTTTCACGACATATAGGCTGACAAAGAATCGCTTCGATTTGGTAAAAAATCGCCATGATAACGACAAATTGATAGAAGAAGTTCTTACACCGAATGTCGATGATGACGAAGTAGTAAAAGATGAAGAAAAACCTGCTGGCAAAAGAGGTAGCACCATCGATCCGAGTGCCTACAAAATCGACATTCCCAAACTCAAAAAGATAAATTCCGATACAGTGGGTTGGATCATCTTCAATAGTTACTATGTCAACAATCCCGTCGTCAAAACTGTCGATAACGAGTATTATCTTACCCACAGTTTTTATCGAGGAACGAACGAGGCGGGAGCCATCTTCATGGACTATCGAAACTCTTCTTTTGCCGACCGCAACGTCGTCATCTATGGTCATGCAACCATCGATAGAAGCATGTTCGGCTCGCTCTCCGATGTGTTTACAGCTGGATACTTCGATCGAACCGGATCAGATATGATTTACATCTACGACGCAGCCGGCAATCTCTTGAAATATCGCATCTTCAGTTATTACACGACTGCTAGCGAAGAATACTACATAACCACTCATTTCAAAAGTGATGCTGCTTTCCAGGAATTCATAAACACCGTAAAAAGTAGAAGCTTCTCGAATCGTAATATCGCCGTCACTTCGTCTGACAAGATTTTAACTTTGTCAACCTGCTATGGTAGTAGTGGAACCGATATGCGAAGAGTTATTCATGCCAAACGAGTTTGACGAAAAGAATTTACCATTTCACTACGAAAATTATCGGTTGACAAACGAAGTGAACTATATTATAATTTGACACATAAAAGCGACGAAGAGAAGTAGTAGGAACGAAACGTCCAATAGAGAGTCTCGAAATGGTGGAAAGAAGACGGATAGTTGTTCGCGAACGTGTCTCGGAGCTGGTTATAAAAAAAATAACCCGCAAATCTGCGTTAAAGATTCGAGTGATAGTGCATTCGCTATAAGTGAGGTGGTAACGCGGTCAATCCGTCCTCACATATAGTGGATGCTTTTTTAAGGAGGAAAACACATGTATATTGAAAAACTACAAGAAATTATTAAAAAAGTGATGATCGAACTTGGATATGAAATAGAACCGAGAGTAATCCTATCTAATAGACCGGACTTGTGCGACGTCCAATGCGATGACTGTTTCAAACTTGCCAAAGAATATCACAAAAATCCAAGCGAAATAGGAGAACAGATTGTTCAAAAGCTTTCATCTTTCGAAAATAAGGATGACTACTTTCAAAGTGTAGAATTCGTTGCCCCCGGATTTATCAACATGCGCATGAGCGATAAATTCATCGATGCATACATCCGTCGAATGATAGAAGACGACCATTTCGATTTGAAAAAGCCTGAAACTCCCGAACTATTCTATCTCGACTACGGCGGTGCCAATGTTGCAAAACCACTTCACGTTGGGCACTTGAGACCGGCCATCATCGGTGAGAGTATCAATCGTATTTTGCGTTTTGCTGGCCATGCGACCATTTCCGATGCACATCTCGGAGACTATGGTCTACAGATAGGAGAAATAATTTATGCCATAAAAAGGGACTATGCCGGCATTCCTCTCGAAGACATCGAATTCGATATGACCTACCTCGACAAAGTCTATCCCGAAATGAGTGCTTTGTGTAAGCAGGACTCAGCTATTCTCGAAAAATGTGAGCAAATTACCAAGGAACTTCAAGAGGGAAGAGAAGACTATCAATTCCTTTGGAAAAAAATATATGCCATCTCGATCGTCGAAATCGAAAAAATATATGGTTATTTAGACGTCAAATTCGATTATTGGTATGGAGAAAGCGAATGCTACCCGATGATTCCCGAAATGAAAGCTCATTACGAAAAATTGGGCTGCGTAATAGAAAGCGAAGGCGCTAAAGTTATAGAAGTGAAAGAAGATACGGACAACAAAGAGATGCCACCATTTATTCTCGAGAAATCCAATGGTGCATCCCTTTACTCGACGACTGATCTCGCTTGCATCTACGAGAGAATGCAAAGACACCATCCGGATCATATTTTGTACGTCGTCGACGCAAGGCAGGGGCTGCATTTCGAACAAGTATTCCGCGCTGCCAAAAAAGGCGGGTTCATGGGCAATACAACTCTCGAACACATCGGCTTTGGAACGATAAACGGCAAAGATGGCAAGCCTTTTAAGACGAGAAGTGGAGAAACCCTCAAATTGGCTGGGCTCATCGAAGATGTAAAAGAAACTTTTTTGAACCTAAAAGAATCCAACAAAGATATGAGTTCTGAAGATATCGATAAAATAGTCAATGCGATAATCAAATTCGCAGACCTTCAAAACAATCTCGAAAAGAACTACATATTCGACATAGAAAAATTCGCAAGTGTCGTCGGCAAAACCGGTCCTTATATTCTCTATACTTACCTGAGAATAAACAAGATACTCGAAGATACTCCCGTCAAAGCCAGTTTGAGTGATAGCATATACAATGAGTATGATAGAAATTTGAGGTTAAAACTTCTCGAATTGCAAAACAGTATCGATTTAGCAGTCGCCGAAAGACGTCCGCACTACATCGCAGATTATGTCTACAATCTTTGTGTTCTTGCGAACAATTTCTATCAAAACAACTACCTTTCGGGATTAGAAAGCGGAACAAAAAAAGATGACTGGATGCTGATCCTCACCTTGACCAACAGATTGATAAAAGAACTTCTAAATCTTCTCGTCATCGAAATACCGAGTTCCATGTGATCCAAGAGAACCTACAAATTTGGTTCTCTTTTAATATATATAAAATATCAGGCTCTAATTCGACATTTCTTTCTGCCTCATTTCTTTGCTTTCTGCCTCATTTTGTGCTATAATGAGGCAGAAAGGAGAAGATTTCATATGCGAACATTTGATTTAAGCGACAAAATTGAAAAACTATTCACTCCCAATATGATTAACTCAATATCTTTAATTCACGAATATAAAGGCCAACAATCGTTATATATAGAATCTAAAAGAGATGTTTTGACAACCTT
>CAZKKM010000024.1:0-16525 GCA_964553435.1 uncultured Muribaculaceae bacterium
TTTCCACATTCTCTGATTTTTCTTGTCAACTTTTATTTTTACCTAAACTCAAAAATTTTTCTCTCATATTGAGACAATATATTTATTATTCTCACTCACCTGCATTATATGATCAATACTTGCAATATGTTTCCAAACCCAAAAAGAGCCATGATAGCTGCGCCGACAAGCACAGAATACTCTCCGACGATGGAATGTAACAAACCGCCGAGCCGCAAACCGACATAAGTGAATGCTGCACTACAAAGTGTAAATATCATAAAGGTCTTTATACATTTATCGATCGGTAATAGAAGAGCGAATCCGACACCAAAACTATCTAAACTTACACCAAAAGCGAATGCTAAAGTCCCAAGAAATGATACATTGAATGCTTCCTCTTCTTTTTTAAAGTCCTTGAACATCACTATCGCAATGTAAAGAAAAATTATACCCGATAATAGATGTCCATCGAAATGTACGTTTGCTACAAAGACATTACCCAGCCAAGTTCCCAAAGCTGGCATTATAAAATGAAATGCACCTACACAGCTAGCCAAAATTAAATTTATTTTTTCTTCGAGTCTCAAAGTTCCGATAGATAATGCCATACTGAATGCATCCATCGAAAGTGAAATTGCAATGACAAGAGCGACAAAATAGTTCAAATAAAATCACCATCTAATTATATTTCTCGATGGTGTCCTTTATTAAAGAATGATATTCCAAATCGTCTTTTTCGTCATCTATTAGACACAGTGGTGGATATAGAACACACCACCAATTCTCTCCTTCTCCGTCACCTAAAGTGACGACGAACGATTTATAATTGCCAGCTTTGTAAATAGAGCCTTTGAATTCCTTTTCGGGAAAATAATTGTATCCGAATTTTGAATTATAGGTTGCTTTTATATTCTCTCGCCTCATACTTGCAACTACATCATTATCCAATTCACTTTTATGTTTTTCGATCATTTCTTCTACTTCGCGTTCACTGGAAACTCCATCTAAAAGTTCATATAATTTTTCTTCGACAAATGATTTGACGATTCTTTTCTCTTTTTGATCCTCATCCGAATTTGATGCACCGATCACTCTCATCCTTATCGAAGTCGAAGGAATTTCTATGTACTCGTTGTTATTACCTAAACAAACTATACTTACCGCTATTATTATCAAAATTATCAATTGTTTCATAAAAAACATCTCCCTTACACTAATGTAATGGGAGACTTATCTATCGATTATTCACACTTCTTTAAATATGAAAACAAATCTGTCAAGTCCAGCATAATCCTTTTCCAAAGAAATGCGTGCCAAAGGAAAATTTTCCTTCGCCAAACGAACGACATCCTCTCCTTGTGTACAACCAATTTCGAAAGCGATCATTCCACCATCGTCGAGACAAGTTCGACATTTTTCCAAGATTGTTCTATAGAAAATGATATCGTCGTCTCCAGGAAACAAAGCTTCTTGTGGTTCATAACGTGTGTTTGGACTGACTTTTTCACCTTTTTTAACATAAGGTGGATTGGCAACTATAATCGATGCATTCTTGCAAGGCTGCCAAGTATCGAGTACATCTTCACATATGAACTCGATTTCAACTTCGTTTTGCCTCGCATTGAACCGCGCCACTTCGATTGCCGCGGCACTCTTATCTACACCGACAACCTGTGCCCCAGAAAAGTTTTTAGCTAAAGCGATGGCTATGCACCCACTTCCGGTACAAACATCCAATATTTTTCCAACTTTTATATTCGCTTTTTTTACATAATCGATTATTTTATCTGTCAATTGTTCGGTTTCAAATCGCGGTATTAATACTCGCTCATCTACTTTTATTTTAAAACCTAAAAAATCGACGTCTCCTATTACATACTGAACGGGATAATCTTCGTCGATTTTTTTCAAAGCATTCAAAAAATCTTCACCAGATAAATTATCTTTCAAGATTTTATAATCGAGTGAAGTCATTTTATTACTATCGTAATTTGAGTTCACTTTTGTCCCTCCAGCTTTAGTCGCTGATCCTCGGCAATGAGGGCTTCGATTATCGGTTCTAATCTTCCATCCATGACGGCTTCCAAATCCATCACTGAAAAATTGATGCGATGGTCGGTAACCCTATTTTGTGGATAGTTGTAAGTTCTTATTTTCTCCGAACGGTCGCCAGTTCCAATTTTGCTCTTTCGCTCTCGCCCGGTTTCAGCTTCCTGTTTTCTCGATATTTCATCTTGTATTTTGATTTTCAAAAGTCTCATCGCGCGTTCTCTATTTTGAACTTGACTTCTCTCTGTTTGGCAAGTGACGACTGCACCAGTCGGAATATGAGTCAATCTGACCGCAGAATTACTCGTATTGACTGACTGTCCGCCAGCTCCACTCGAATGATAGACATCCATCTTTATATCTGCCTCATTTATCTCAATAGTTGCCTCTTCGACTTCCGGCATGACCAACACCGTCGCTGTGGAAGTATGAACGCGACCTTGTGTTTCTGTCGAAGGAATTCTTTGTACACGATGTGAACCACTTTCGTATTTGAGTTTAGAATAGACACTCTCTCCTCTGATGATGCATTCTATCTGAGAATATCCTCCACTCGCACCATCAACCGAATGAACCACTTCGATTTTCCAACCTTGTTTATCGGCATAATATGAATACATACGGAACAAATCTCCGGCAAAAATATTCGCTTCATCTCCACCAGCCGCTCCACGTATTTCCATGATTATGTTCTTGCCATCATTCTCGTCCTTAGGTATCAGCAATATCTCCAAATCATGCTTGATTTTCTCTACAGCTGCTTCCAAAGAAAGGATTTCATCTTTTATCAAATCGGCCATTTCGGCATCGTTTTTCATAGCATAGAGTTCTTTTAAATCACTTTGACATTTCATATATTCATCGTACTTACTTACAGTCTCTTCCAAATCGCTATGTTGTTTTGAAAGTTCTTTTAATTTCTGGAAATCATTTAATACTTCCGGAGTTGCTAACTCTCGTTCTAAGGCGATGTACTTTTCTTTGATTACTCTAAGTCTCTCGTCCATCGAAGACTCCTCACTTTCTATAAGTTTGCTTCTTCGTCCAAATCATCGACGATAACTAAATCTGAAAGATCATCATCATTCACATCGTCATCCTCTTTATTGCCTTCTTCATCGTAAATATCTTCGTCACTTTCGATATTATCATCTTCCAAAATGATGTCATCATCTTCTTCATCATCATCGAAAGTTTCCATTCCCTTATTATGTTTTATTTTTAAATCCCAATATCCGTCCTCTAACATGATGAACCGCTTATCTGTGCTTAAAAGTTCGAAAAAATCGGCTATATGAGATGCATATTTATCGGCATCCAAATTCAATATCTTTCCGACTTCCTGAAACAACACATTCAGTTTCATTTTTTTACCGTTTTCTTCCAGAATGATATGCGCTATATCATTGTAATTCATCATCTCGGCCTCTTCTTGGGTTATACTGATTTTTTTCATAAAATTCTTCCTCTTTTCATGCCTATTATTATATGCTACTTTGTCACATTTGTATGTACATCAAAATAACTCGTACCAAATTATTACATATAATCGATACTATGTCAATATGTTAGTTGCCGAAAGTTATAATTATCTCTTTCCTGATCCCTTCATCGCTCGCAAGTTCATATACGAACGAAATCTTTTTGTCATCGTGCTCATAATTATAATAAAGTACAGGTATATAAAATGTCTTTCCAAAGTCCTTCAATGAAACTGTGCTTGTAGAGTCACCTCGCAGCACGAATTCTTCTGTACCGGTATTTCTCTTAAATTCTTCTATTCCAGCAGTCTTAACTTCATAAGAAATTTCGTCGACTTCAAAAGTTATGATATCTCCCCTACATAAATAAGACACCTTCATATCGATTTCGTTATTTCCTTCTACCCGCATGACAAAATGTAAATATTGCATAAATCACCTCATAAAACTGCCGCTATTATATCATAATAAACCTGAAAGCGAGTGATAATTATCAAAAAATTTCTCAAAACAAGCCTAAAAATTTTTGCAATTCTCTTTGTCGCGGGCATTCTCACTATTGCAGGACTATACCTTTATGCATTTTGTTCGCCAAAAATCGCCATCAAGACAAATGGTAAATTCTATATTTACGATCAGAAAAATGACCTCGTCTATCAAGGTTCGAGTTCCTCAGAGTGGGTCGGTATCGATGACATTTCTGACAATCTGAAAAATGCTATCGTTTCGGTCGAAGACAAAAATTTCTACAAGCATCAAGGTTTCGACTATCTGCGCATAGGGAAATCGCTTATCAACAACATTCGAACTCACAGCCGCAACGAAGGAGCATCGACTATCAGTATGCAGTATGTCAAAAACATGTATTTGACTTTTGAAAAAACCTGGTCTCGTAAAATAGAAGAAGCACTTCTGACTCTCGAGCTGGAAGTACATTACTCGAAAGATGAAATTCTCGAAGGCTATTTGAATACGATCAATTTCGGACAGGGTAATTACGGTATACAAGATGCCGCATACTACTACTTTAATAAACCGGCAAGCGATCTTTCTTTGGAAGAATCTTGTATTCTTGCGGCTATTCCCAAAAGTCCCGGTTATTATAATCCCGTATCCGATTACGATAAAGCGATATATCGTGCTAAAATCGTAGCGGAGACGATGGTAAATAATGGATACATCACCGAAGAAGAAAGAAGCTCTCTTTTTAAAGAACCGATCGAAATTTACGGAAAACGTGATAAAAACAATCTAAAAACTCTCATGTACTATCAAGATGCCGTCATAGCCGAACTTTCTTCTCTTTCGAATATTCCAGATTCTATCGTATCTTCGGGTGGACTTAAAATTTATACGACACTCGATATCGATGCTCAAACCACTCTCGAAAATTCTATCGACCAAAACATGTTACAGGATAGTACCCAAGTTGCGGCCCTTTATATCGATCCTACTACAGGAGCAATAAAAGCCCTTGCGGGGGGTCGCAACTACGCGACCAGCCAATATAATCGTGTAACTCAATCTAAAAGACAAGTCGGTTCGACGATTAAACCGTTTCTTTATTATGCCGCTCTTTCGAACGGACTTACTATGTCATCTACTTTTCGTAGTGAAGCGACCACTTTCAATCTTGCCAATGAAAAAACTTATTCTCCTAGTAACTACAACAATTTTTACGCAAACAAAAACATCACTATGGCCGCAGCGCTAGCCTATTCAGATAATGTATATGCCGTCAAGACACACATCTTTTTGGGAGAAGATGTCCTCGTCGAAACGATGAAAACGGCCGGTCTACGCGAAAATCTTCCGGCTATTCCATCTCTACCACTCGGAACGATAGAATTGAATATGCTCGACTATGCTCATGCATACACGTCTCTTGCAAGTGGAGGATATGATCGCGATGTACATCTCATCCGTCGCATCGAAGATATGAATGGCAATCTGCTCTATGAGAAAAAGAATTCTGATGAACTCGTCCTCAATTATAATTATGTTTTCTTGACCAATCAAATGCTCACGAACACATACAACCCCGAATTCATAGATTACAACACTCCGACTGTGATCAACATGAAAGGACGATTATCTCGGGAATATGCTATCAAAACCGGAACGACTGATACTGACAACTGGATAGTTGGATACAATCCCGATGCTTTGCTCATGGTTTGGACCGGCAATGACACAGGTATCACGACTCCTGGATATGCCAATGTCGTCAAAAACATCTGGGCCGACACGATCGAGACTACACTCGCAGATATCGAATCTTCTTGGTATGAGACACCTAGAAATGTCATAGGCATTCCGTTGAATCCGGTGACAGGTGAATATGCCACCCGCGGTAAAAGTACGATGTTCTACTTTGTCAAAGGAACAGAACCACAAATATATATCGAAAAAGATTAGTCTATCGTCTATTCTTCAAAAAATCTATTTGTCAAAAAAAAAGCAGAGATTCTACTTTTTGATTTTGACGACTATCTGATACATATCCTCGAAGTCGTATTCTTCCAATTCTACTCTAAAACCTTCAGCTTCTGCGCCATGTACGACCTCGCGAATACTGTTGATTTGATCGCCGATATTCTTTGGCTCTGCAGTCTTTGATTCTTCGGTTTTTCCTTCGGTAATAGACTTAAATGGATCAACATTCATCACCGATACCTCGGGACTGACTGTATCTCCAAACATATCGAACGTTTCGATTTCTTCGGTTTGCTCGACAGGTGGCAAAGGTGTATTTTGTGCGTTTGCCATTAAAGAACTATCTTCACTGAAAGGATTGAAACTGACCGGTGGAACCGTCTCTTCCTCTCCGACCGTCAAATTCGGAGCGCTGACCTCCAAATCGGTCGGTGTCTCGAACGAGAAACCAAAGAGATTTTTCATATTGCCAGCATCATTTTCTTTATTCATATTATCTTCCTTGACAGGTTCCATAGTCTTTCCTCCTGTGCTTCTGTTTTCTGCATCACTTCCACCCTGTAACAACTTTTTAATTTCATTATCGAGCTGTTTGACAGTTAGCCTTTCTTTGACAATGCGATCGAGCATTGTTTTTTGATCGTCCGGATCAGTTATCTGCAATAAACTTCTCGCATGTCGCTCACTGATTTGCTCATTTAAAAGAGCATTTTGTACCTCATCACATAAATTTAAAAGTCTGAGTTTATTGGCTATCGTAGGTTGCGAGACTCCCAGTTTTTTTGCCAACTCTTCCTGAGTCAGATATCCTCTCTCGAGAAGATTTTTATAACTCTGGGCCTCTTCTATACTCGAAAGATTCTTCCTCTGTATATTTTCGATAAGGGCAATTTCTGCACTCTCATTGTCAGTCAGTTCCCTGACGATAGCAGGTACTTTTTTGAGACCAGCCATACAAGAAGCTTTGTATCTGCGTTCTCCAGCAATTATTTCGTATTTGTTGCCAACTTTTCTCAAAACTAAAGGCTGTATTACTCCGTGAACTTTAATAGAGTCGGACAATTCTTGTAATGCCTTTTCATCAAAAGTAAGTCTAGGCTGAAACCTATTTGGTATTATATCTTCGATAAATATTTCTTGAACCTGTTCATTATTCATCACGAGCTTGCCCCTTTACTTTATTCTTTTACTTATACTAAGTTTACTTTATTATTTCAATTTTTGCAACGGTTTTTTGGAAATTTTATCAAAACTGCGCGGAAATTCCTTCGGTGTTTGACATTTTTTGTCTACGAACACAAAAGTGCGTGTCGCATTTTTTATGGGAAGAATCGTCTCTACCACTCGTGTCACATCACCACCGAGCATTTCTATTGCTCCTTTTCCGTTTTCCAAAGTGGCATCCAACATTCCCTTGTAAGGAATGAACGATCCTCCAACTATAACGAACGGCAAAGAAAGCTCTGCCAAAACCGGCATTGCAGTTACTGCTCTCGAAACGACCACGTCGAATTGTTCTCGTTTCTCTAAAATATATTTTTCAGCGCGCTCATTTATGACAGTATATTTTAAATCCAATACAACTTTCAATTCTTCCAAAAATTTAGTTTTCTTCCCATTCGAATCCAAAACGCAAAGTTCTATATCAGGAAAACAAATTTTGAGAGGAACACCAGGGAATCCTGCTCCTGATCCGATATCGAGCACACTTTTTCCTCTGATATCGTAATACTTACACATCAAAATCGAATCGTAAAAGTGTAAGAGGTACACGTCTTCTATAGTTTTGATTGCTGTCAAATTCGTATGGGTATTATATTGCAATAGAAAATCGGCATATTTTTTGAAAGCCTTCTTTTGCTCTTTCGATAGTTCTATCCCTATCTCTTTTAGCGCTTTTAAAAAATCTTTCTCACTCATGATTTTCCATATTCCTTTCTCAAATACACCGCCAAAATGGCAATGTCGGCCGGATTGACTCCACTTATTCTACTTGCCTGTGCAATAGAAACAGGTCTTATCGCTTCTAGTTTCTGTCTCGCTTCACTTGCCAAATTTGATACTTTTGTATAATCGATATCATCGGGTATCTGCTTACTTTCCAATTTTATTAATTTCTCGGCATCTTTATAGGTCTTTGCGATATATCCTTCGTATTTTGTTTCTATCGATACTTCTTCTAACACTTCCGCATCGTATTCTTTCAAAAAATCTGCCATATCTAAAATCATTTTTACTGTAACCTCCGGCCTTTTGAGTAACTCATATACACTCATCGTGCGGGCATTATCTACAAACTTTAAAACAGTTTCTTTTGAAACCTTCTCCTCCTTAATTCTTTTTTTCAGCTCTTCTATCGTCTTCAATTTTATATCCAATCTGCTCTTCTGTTCCTCATCGATTAACCCAACTTCATAACCATAATTTCTCAGCCGCGCGTCGGCATTATCGTGTCTCAAAACCAATCTGTACTCGGCTCTCGAAGTGAGCATCCTATAAGGTTCGATTGTTCCTTTAGTAACCAAATCGTCTATCAATACACCGATATATGCCTCATTTCTTTTTAAAATCAAAGGCTTCTGTCCTTTCAATTTTAAAGAAGCATTTATTCCAGCAAGTATACCTTGACCTGCCGCTTCCTCGTATCCACTTGTTCCGTTTATTTGTCCGGCAGTGAACAAACCATCCAACAATTTGGATTCTAATGAAGGCTTAATTTGCAATGGATTTATCGCGTCATATTCTATCGCATAAGCATATTCTAGTATCTTTGCATTCTCGAGACCTTCTAAACTGTGAACCATCTGTTCTTGTACATATGGAGGCATCGAAGTTGAAAATCCCTGTAGATATAAGGCATCATAATAATGACTACCACTTACCATGCTTTGTGGTTCTAAGAACAAAATATGTTTTTCTTTGTCTGAAAATCTAACTATTTTATCTTCTATGCTCGGACAATATCTCGGACCTACTCCACTGACATAACCTCCATACATAGCCGATTTTGAAAGATTATCCTTGATTATTTGATGCGTCTTGGCATTTGTATAGATGAGATGACACTTTTCCTGTGCATCGACATCGTATACGGCAGGTTTATCGAAACTGAAAGAGCGAATTACTTTGTCACCAAGCTCTTCTTTCATTTTTGAAAAATCTACAGTCTTGGCATCTAACCTAGGAGGTGTTCCGGTTTTCAATCTAATTATCTCGAAACCATACTTTGCGAGATTATCTGAAAGTCGATTTGATCTTCTCTCACCATGTGGTCCTTCTAAAACTTTCTCACTTCCACGTAAAATTTCACTTTTGAGATAAGTACCTGTCGTCAAAATCAACGCATCACAAAAATATTTATCTCCGTCATCAGTGACGACACCTTCGATACATTTTTTATCTTTATCGACGATTATATCTTCTACTATACCTTCTAACACAGTCAAATTCTCCATGTTGAGTAGTATTTTTTGCATGTTGGCAGGATAAGTTTCTTTATCGGCTTGAGCTCTTAAACATCTTACAGCAGGCCCTTTACTACCATTCAACATCTTCATCTGCAGTACCGACTGATCGGCAACTTTACCCATCAAGCCTCCTAAAGCATCGACTTCTCTAACTATGACACCTTTGGAAGTCCCACCTATAGATGGATTGCAAGGCATATCTCCAATATTTTTGATGTTTCCCGTTATTAAGAGAGTTTTGTGTCCTATTTTACTCGTTGCGTGTGCTGCTTCTATACCGGCATGTCCACCACCGACAACGATCACCTCATATTTCATTGTATATCACTTCCCTAAACAAAATCTAGCAAATAATTCGTCGATCAATTCCTCGTCGTACACTTCTCCCAAAATTTCCCCTAAACTTACTCTCGCTTCCTCCAAATCGATAGTTATTATATCGACCGGCACATTCATTTTTACTGCCTCTATCGCCCTCAAAATAGCTTCCTGACATTTTTTCATGAGAGCCTCTTGTCTCGCATTAGCTATATAAGTGAAGTCTTTGTTAGATAAACCATCCAAATCGAACATCTTCTTTATGGCACTTTTCAAATCATCGAGACCATCTTCTTCTATGGTATTGCCATATACGGCTTTCTCGTCTTTCAAATCGATCTTTTTTTCCATATCGTTCTTATTTACAAATACGATGTGAGGTTTATCCTGCAATTTTTCGAGCATAGTTCTTTCCTGTTCACTCATCAAGTCACAATTACTGAAAACCATTATGACCACGTCGGCCTTCGTCATCATTTCTTCGGCTTTATCGACCCCTATTTTTTCAACCACATCTTCTGTCGCTCGTATTCCTGCCGTATCGATGAAATTGCACTTCACACCTGAAATGATCATTTGGCCCTCGACTACATCTCTCGTCGTACCTGCAATATCCGTGACAATGGCTTTTTCTTCCTCTAAAAGAGCATTCAAAATACTGCTTTTTCCCACATTTGGTCTGCCAACTATAGCAATATCGATTCCTTCTTTTATTATTTTGCCCGTACGGCTCTCATTCAGCATTTCTGTCACAACTTTTTTTATTTCTTCGAGTTCACTTGAAACCTTAGATAGTGTCATATCCTCAATATCTTCGTATTCGGGATAATCTATATTCACATGGATATTAGCTTCCAAAGATATTATTTTCTCTTTCAGTTTTTTGATCATACTGGAAAGTTTACCAGTCAATTGATTTATGGATAAACTTCTTGCACTTTCATTATCCGCATTTATCAAATCTGCAACAGACTCCGCCTCAACTAAATCGATTCGACCATTCAAAAAAGCTCTTTTTGTAAACTCTCCTGGTTCGGCCAAACGACAACCGACATTTAGCAACAACTCGAGCACTTTGTTTGTCGTCGCTATTCCTCCGTGTACATTTATCTCGACTACATCCTCTGTTGTATAAGTCCTAGGAGCTCTCATGACACTTACCAATACTTCGTCGATAATTTTTCCTGAACTCTCAATATGACCGTAATTTATAGTGTGTGATTTTACCTCATTTAAATTCTTACCGACAAAGATACTGTTTACTATCGCAACAGAATTTTCTCCACTGACTCTGATGATTGATATTCCCCCTCCACCAAGAGCCGTGCTCACAGCGCATATAGTATCATCCATATACCTCTCCTCATTTCGTAAAAACTATTATAGCAAAAATTTGAACATTTTAAAAGAGGCCTAATAGAACCTCATATATGTGATCGATTGCTCTAATTCTCAGTTAAAAATATCCTTTTGCTGTTTTCTCGGACATTTTCAAACTCTGGCCACTGGAAGTCTTTGGGAGGCAACCATAATCTATCGAAATGATCTCCGCTACCAGTTGCTTTATGATAACGTAACAACTTTTCGTTTGGTGCACATATCGCTCTTATAACTCTTTCGAGCTCCTCTGAAGTGAGAAACCTCTCAACTCGATTTCCTCTCTTAAAGACACTCAAAGAATAGCATATCCATGTATCAACTTCATTTTTATCTACTTCGATGATCTTTCCTGGCATCTGTAAAATCATAAAATCATCGGCTGAAAGAACGTCTGGACAAAATTTTTCTTCTATTTCTTTATTATGCCAAAGTTCGACTGTTCCTCTATCCTCGGCTTTCTCAAAGAGCTCCTTGGTTTCGAGGCACACCTCGCCATCATCAAAAAATAAACTGACGAGATATTCAATCTCACTTGTTTCTATTCTACCCTTTCTCTGACCATTATTCACATCAAAAGCTTCGATATGGACAAAATCCCACAATTTTCCTCTTTTTGCTTGTATTTCATATACGGTTCTTTCCCTTTGAATCAAAAATACACCTTCATTTGCACGATTTTGATCATCGATGTTCGTATTTTCTATAAAAGCTATTCTAAATTCATTTAATATTCTCAAATCTCTCATGTTGACTCCTCTTTCATATCGAATACTATATAACAAATTTTTTAAAAAATCAAAGAAAAAAGAACATCAATTGTTCTTCGGTTTTATGACTACATGTCTATTTGGCTCTTCTCCAACACTTTCTGTACAAACTTCGGTGAAATTCGCGACCGCATTGTGGACGATCAGACGTTCATAAGAATTCATATTATCTAACTCTACTGGTATCTTGGTTTCGCTTACTTCTTTTGCTATTCTCTTTGCTGTACGTTCCAAGTACATCAATTGTTTATCTTTATAATTTTCGACATCCAAAGAAACGTATGGTGTTCGACCAAATTTTGTTTTGACGACACTTCGTAAAATTGTTTGTAAGGCCGAAAGATTTTTGCCGGCATGACCTATCAAGATAGGATTATCATCAGAATACATTTTGATTTTTAATTGTCCGTCTTTTATTTGGGTTTCAAAACTGACCTCCAATCCCATGATAGATAACAAATTTGTAAGGTATTGTTTTGCAAACTCGAGAACATCGACGAGTGGTGTAATCGTCACTTCGATTTGATTTCCTTTAAATAATCCCATTTTCTTTTCTTCTGAAGAAATGATAACTTCCTCTTCTTTTAAACCTAAAGAGAGCAAACCTTCTTTTACAATTTCTTCATAATCTTTTCCTAAAAACTTATTTACTGCCATTGAATTTACTTTCCTTTCTTTTTTGTAGTCTTCTTTATGACTGTCACACCGCTTTGTTGCATCTTTTTAAAAATTGCATTTTGAACGACGACGAATCCATTTGAAACTATCCAATAAAGTCCCAAAGCTGTCGGCAAAGAAAGCGAAGCGATAGAAATGAAAACTATCATGAACTTCATAGTCATATCTAGTTGCTTGTCTTGTTCAGAATTGCCTGTTGCCGTATTTCGCATGGAATTTTTCAAAGAGAAATACGTCGAAGCGATAAGTAAAATGATCAAAACTACGTACAAAAGATTGCCTGTCTTAATTCCTACAAATGGTGAAGTTCCCAATTGTAATTTTAGAAAATAACCTTCGAATATGGCAGGAACCCTATTGATAGCTTCCAAGAAAGCTAACAAAATAGGTAACTGAATGAAAGAAATGAGACAACCACTTGCAGGGTTGATATTGTATTTTTTGTATACCATCATCAACTCTTGACTCATTTGCATGGCGACAGCTTGATCGGTCGTATTACCATATTTTTTCTGGACAGCTTGTAACTCAGACTGAGCTTTCTTCATGTTTTCCGATTGCATCATAGTCTTCTTCGTAAAAGGTAACAATATCAATCTTATCAATATACCCAAGATGATCACTGCTAAGCCATAATTGTTAACTAACAACCCGAGTTTTATAATTACATAAGCGAGCGGCTTTACAAATAATGTTTCCCATAATCCATTGTATTTTATATCGCTTGGCTTATATTCGGAGCACTTTTTAAGAGATTCGTAATCGACATCCATTTTTTCCTTATGCTCTTCATAGATATTCCCCAGCTCTTCATCTTCTGGCAAACACAGAATATTCGAAGTGAGTGCTTGCCCTGTAACTTCATTTACAATTTTCTTTTTATCATCATCGGCCAAATACTTCGTACATCCACTCAAAAGCATGAGTAAAGCCAAAAGTATGATCACCTTATTATGTTTTTTTGTTTTCATTTATCTATTTCCTTTCAAAAGTGTAGCTAAAGATTTATCCATCTCGGCAAATCTACAATCTAAACACTCATTCCTTATCATTATAATATAATCTTGACCTTTTTTAAATAGAATTTTATTTTTATCTATGATACTTCGTGTTTGTCTTTTCAGTTTATTGCGAACGACGGCACATCCTATACTATTTTTTATGGCTACTCCATAGTTGATCGACTCATCAGTTCTAGGCGCGTGATATATGACAAAATACTTATCCTTATTATATTGTCCATTCTTTATGATATAGTTAAATCGTCTTTTATCCTTGATCATTTCATATCTCTTCATTTTCTATTCCTCTTTCTAAATAAACCGAAAATCAGTTTGTCATCTAAAAAATTTTTTTTTAGAATAAAAACCACTACAGACAGTGGTTTACTTGCAAAGCACTTTACGGCCTTTTTTTCTTCTAGATTTTAAAACGTTACTCTCTTTTCTAGCAAAGAAACCGTGCTTCTTACTCTTTTTTCGATTATTTGGTTGATAAGTTCTTTTCATCTTCTGCACCTCCACATCTAAAATTCAAATGTATTATATTATACCACTCACCAAAAAGTCAAGTTTATTGAATACAAAAAAGCAATTCTTCCTTTTTAAAATTACAAAAAGTTTAGTTTTGACAAAATATTTTTATTAAAATGCTTTTCTATTCGAATTTATCAACAGTTTTTTCAACAGCATTTCCACACCATGTTGATAACTTATCGACAATGTAGAAAAACCAATTTTGTGGAAACTGTTGATAAATTCTATTTTTATTTTACTTGCTGAAAATTATAACATATTTTTTCCACAAAAATTGTCGAAATATGTTGTCGAAAACTTTTTTTTGCAAAAAAGATCTTTATCTTTTTTTTATTTTACGTTAAAATGAAATTGACAGGAAGTCGGGGTGAGGTTATGAATGAAGAAAACAATTTAGTTTGGGAAAAATTTATTGGACTACTTAAAAATCGCATTTCGACAGTTTCTATAAACTCATGGTTTAAAAATTGCAAAATTTATAAAATTGATGATGCTGTTCAAGATAATAAATCTATTAAAATCGTCACCATTATGACGAGGGATCGTTACATTAAGGAAGGACTCAAGCGCTATCTCGAAACGATAGAAGAACTTATGGAATCGATACTCGGAAAAAACTGTAATATCGAAGTTATAAGTGAATCAGAAATAAACTCGACTCCTCCAGATGAACAAAATAAAATTACTGTAGATGCTTCTCCTCCTTCAAAAGAAGAAATAAAGCCGACTTATGAGCGACCTTTTGAAACGAACCTTTCGAGCAAATATACCTTCGATAATTTCATCGTCGGTGAAAACTCGAACAGGCTGGCCTTCGAAGGAGCACGACATGTAGCCGAACAACCCGGAGAGCTCTTTAACCCATTTTTTATACACGGTAAAAGTGGATTGGGAAAAACACACCTCATGCATGCTATTGGCAACTATATTACAGCTCATTCTAACAAGCGAGTTCTCTACGTGACTAGCGAAAAATTTAAATCAGATTTTACCGCCATAAATGTCAATAAAGATTCGAATAATATTCAAATGTTCAAAGATAAATATCGCAACGTCGACGTTCTCATCATAGATGATATCCAATTTTTAGAGAAAGCCGAAAAAACTCAACAGGAATTTTTTCATACCTTCAATTCGCTTTACGATATGAACAAACAAATAATAATCAGTTCGGATCGTAATCCTGATGATTTAAAACTTTTAGAAGAACGTTTGGTCACCAGATTTAGTTGGGGACTAACCGTCAACATATATCCTCCTGATATCGACTTAAAAAAACGCATTGTCCGTAACAAGATGGCCGGTTACGATGTCGCGAATCTCGTCGATGACGAGGTCGTCGATTTCATTGCCAACAACAGTGAAAATGATGTCAGACACATCGAGGGAGCGATTACGAGACTTTATGCTTATGCAGCGATGATGGGGCCGCGAAAAATAGACCTCGAATTTGCCAACGAAGCACTCAAAGATTTTAAAAGCTCACTCTACATGGACTCAAATATAACGAAGATACAAAAAGCCGTCGCCGATTATTACAAAATAACAGTCGAAGATTTGAAAAGCAAAAAACGAACGGCAAATATCAATTACCCACGACAAATAGCCATATATCTCTGTCGAAACTACACAGATGAATCTTTTCCTAAAATTGGCTTGGAGTTCGGTAATCGCGATCATTCGACTATCATGTATGCATGTGATAAAATTGAAGCTGATCTCAAAATAAATAATCAGTTAAAAGAAATCATCAAAGAAATAAAGAATAATATCAGTTGAGTAATTCGACAAATCGTACACATATATGTTAGAATATAAAAGACAGTGGAGAAATGTTGAAAAAAAGTTACTTTTCCACAACACTTTACCACAGCCAAAACGAGGATACTTGTTGAAAAAGAGTAACTTTTCCACAGAATCCACAAAACATAAAGATAATAATAAAATATTATAAAATAAGAAAGAAGGACGAAAAATGAAATTCACAATCGAAAAAAACATTTTATTAGAAAACTTAAACAACGTAACGAAGGCCATATCAATTAAAAACGTCATACCAGTATTAAATGGAATAAAAATGGAACTGAACAACGAAGGATTGTTTTTGACAGCTAGCAATACAGACTTGACGATCAAATCATTTATCAAAAGAGAAAATATCAAGAGAGTCGACGAAGAAGGAAGTATAGTAATCCAAAGTAAATATATAAATGAAATAATAAGAAAATTACCAGATGATACGGTAGATATCGAAGTTGTCGATGGATTGAAAGTTATAATCAAAGCTAAGACAAGCCAATTCAGTTTGAACTGTCTAAAAGTCGAAGATTATCCACCGATAAAATTAGAATACCAGAAAGACCCAATCATCATAAAAGGTGGACTGTTCAAAACGATCATAAAACAGACAGTCTTCGCCATCAGTAACCAAG
>CAZKKM010000024.1:16535-18011 GCA_964553435.1 uncultured Muribaculaceae bacterium
CAAGAATCTCGACCATTACTTACAGGACTAAATTTTAAACTGCAAGGAAACATCATGGAAGTTACTGCAACTGACTCTTATAGACTAGCCAAAAAGACCATCACACTTCAGGAATTTATCAAAGACGAGATAAATATCACCATACCGGGAAGCAATAACAACGAGCTCGATAAGATTATAAACGACGATGAATCTGTCGAGATGCACATATTTACAAATAAGATTCTCTTCATATATAAGAACATTACGTTCCAATCTAATCTGCTTTCTGGTACATATCCGAACACGAACAATTTGATACCAGATAATTTTGCTATCATTTTTAACACGAATTACTCCGATTTTTACAGTGCTGTCGACCGTGCTTCACTCCTCACTCAAGGAAAAGATCAAAATATTGTAAAAATGGAAACAAAAAACAATCAATTGATCATCACATCGTTCTCATCTGAAATAGGACGAACTGAAGAAACTATCGACATCGAAAAAAATGAAGGATCGAATGTCACCATTTCATTTAGTGCCAAATACATGATGGATGCTTTGAAGACGATAGACGATACCGAATTGGTAGTATTCTTGAATAGTGAAATCAAACCGATCGTCATAAAATCATCTAACGATGAAACACTCGTTCAATTGATATTACCTATAAAAACATACTAGATGCTTCGATCGAAGCATCTTTTTAAAAGCTACGGTTGAAACGTTTGACTTTCAAAATATATAAAATACCTTGTGGAAAATATAGCACATTTCCACAATCGCATTTATTTAAACTTGCCAAAAATTTAAAAAATATAAATTATCTTGTGGAAAAAAGCCAATTTTTTCACATTTTTTTTCTATCTCGTCAAAAACCGACTTTTTTCGACATGACTTTGATGTATAAGAGGACACCGAGGAGGTGAAACTATGGATAACGAGTACATAATAAACACAGAAACACTAGCTATTGTGCCTATCAACAAGAAAAAATCGAAAATTTATGAAAACGAGGGAGTTTTTATAATAAACAAAAGTGCTAAAAGAATCATCGAAGATAATTGTTCTTATTTTGGAAGTACATACGATGGTCGAAAAAAGAGCACGAGCAAACTTATAGGAGTCACACATAAAGCCCCGATACTCATCGAAGAAACAAACGAACTTATCTTTTTTCCTACGACGAGTCCCCGTTTGAATGACTGTACTTGGATAGCATTAAATCAAATCGATAACTATCAACGTTATGATGAGTGTGAGAGCATGATAAGTTTCCAAAACGATGCTAAACTGCTCGTAAATGTCTCAAATAAATCGATTGAAAATCAAGTTATGAGAGCGACGAGATTGGGATCCGTACTGAGACAGAAAAAAAAGAAAAAAATTTCCAATAAATGACTTAAAATTGTAAAAAACATTTAAAAAAAGGCTCATTTTATGGTATAATTATTACTAGGTACAGGAGTACGTCCATACCTAGTAAATTTATTA
>CAZKKM010000025.1:0-14872 GCA_964553435.1 uncultured Muribaculaceae bacterium
TTATTATATCAGATGTTCTTTTTTTTGTGTTTCCGAATCCATTTTACTCTATCCCGAAATTGGAAATTATTGTATTTCGCATTTTCATATGCTATAATGGAGGTGAATTTATGGGGAGATAGATTCAAAACAAGTTGTAGTTTAAATACTACGGGAAGGGAGTTAGAATTATGTTTAACAAAAAGCGATTAGTCGTGGCAGTGGTATTCATCCTGTTTATGTTCTGCTTCATCACGTTCGCAGGTGGTACACCACAAAACCAAGCTATCGCAACGAGAAATGTAACTTTCATAGACAGTTACAATAATGCGGAACTGAGTGCTCAAAGAGTCATCGTCGGTGAAGATGCCGATGTGCCCGAAGATCCGCGTCATAACGGTCTCGTCTTTGTAGGATGGTATCTCGAAGACGATCGTGATACTCGTGTTCGTGATTTTACGAATGTTACGGACAACATTACGGTCATCGCTTTATACGGTGCCGATGTAAACGGAAACGGCATCTTCGATGACGAAGATCAAACCTTTACGGTCAGATTCGTCGATTCGACGAATAATGTCGTGATCGCAACCCGCCAAGTCTTGATTGGTATGTCTGCAGTCGCTCCAACTGCACCTACGCATGCTGGCATGACTTTCACAGGTTGGGATGCATCGTATACTAATGTTCGAAACAACCGCACGATAAATGCCATCTACAGAACTGTACCCGCTACAGAACCTGACGATCGAAGGGTCGTCACACATACGGTGACATTCATCGATGGCCTCGACCGCAGCATAATTGCCACGGTTGAAGTTGAAGAAGGCCTCACAGCCGGAGTGCCAATCGCACCTACCCATGATGGATACGTATTCGTTCGTTGGGATGGCAACTTAGATGAAGTTACTGAAGAAAGAGAGATTACTGCCGTATATGCTGCCGACGAAAATGGAAACGGCATAGCCGACGAGTCGGAGACAAAATACACGGTCAATTACCGTTCTCTCATCGAAGGAACAAAAAATGAAGCACCAAAATACGATAAGTCTTTCTTGACCACTGAAGAATATACCGTCTTGGAAAATACTTTCGTTTTAGACGGACACATCTTCATGGGATGGACCCAAGACAGCGAGTTGGCAAGTGCACCACTCACCGAAGATACTGCCGACTTGATCGAAGAAGGATCACGAGGCACGATCGGGACTGAAAACATCGTCTATTATGCCGTTTGGGCTGAGGATAAAAATGGCGATGATATTCCGGACTATAGACCTGGACAAAAATTCCAAGTGACCATCATTTACGGCATAGACGGTGAAATAACCGACACAATTACGGTTCTCAAAGGAACTACGTATGCTGACATCTTGCCTGATAAACAAGTTGTAGATCCGACCGACGAAGACGATTATGTTTTCGATAAATGGGTCGCTGTAGAAGACGAAGAAGAAAAGCCAGTTCGTCTCGATGAAGAGATAACTTCAGATATCACTGTCAAGGCAATCTATGCCGAAGACATGAACCACAACGGAATACCGGATACTGATCCTAATGAAACACATTACGATGTCACTTTCAAAACAGAAAGTAAGTATGCTAGTCTGATGGGTGACGACGAAGCATCATCATACACAGTATCTATCGTCGAAGGCGCCAAAATCGGCACGAATGTCCCACACATCGTAGAATTCGACGATGATAAGATAGCTTTCGTCAAGTGGACGAAGTTCGATGGTATAAAAGATGTCGATCACACTACGAGACAAGTCGAAGAGACGATCGTAACATCCGATATGGCATTCACTGCACAATTCGGTAAAGACGGAAACGATAACGGTACACCGGACATCGAAGAAGAAACTTTGTACCTCACTATAGAATATAGAAATGCCGTCACAAACGACGAAATGTTCGACCACGTCGACTTGGAATTGGTCGCAAACGAAGACTACGAAGTAGTTTCACCTGTACCAGAAAAGGGCAATTATACTATCACACCAAAGACAGTCGCAGGAACTATGACAAAAGAAGCATCAGGTACGACTATAATCGTCACTTACAAACCTGCAGTCGACGACAACCAAAACGGTATAGATGACTCAGTCGATACATATTTTACAGTCACATTCAAAGATCGTGCCGTGACCGTCGACACTCAAAGAGTTCTCATCGGTATGGATGCAAAAGCACCTGAAGTGAGGGAATCTTACATCGAAGGTGGATATACATACACTTTCGCAAATTGGGATAAATCTATCACGAACATTCGTGAAAATATGACTGTAAATTCCGTATACACTGAAACGGCAAACGAATATAAAGTTACTTACATCATAGATGGTGAAGAAGTCACAACCGAAACAGTCACATACAATACTACATTGAACAGTGTCCCTGAACCTACGAAGACAGGATACACACTCGGACAATGGAAACTAAACGGTACAGTGTTCGATACGACCGCAGCTTATACACAAACTGCGAACATCACACTGACAAACACATTCACAGCAAACACTTATACAGTAACGTACATCGTCGATGGCAAACAATTCGACACGAAGACTGTCGCTTATGATGCGACTCTCACTCATCCAACTGAACCTACTAAAACGGGTTATACATTCGCAGGTTGGTACACAGATGACGATACTTTGGTCGAAGACGATGAAGTTTATCATACCGCAGACAGCATGACACTCACGGCCAGATATGACATAAATACGTACGAAGTTGCTGTCGAAATTGCAAATGGAACTGTCGATAAAGACAAAAAGACTGCCGACTACAATACTCCAATCGAGTTTACAGTCATAGCTGACAAATTCTATACCTTAGATCATGCTGTCGTAACTTGTACGAACGCACAAAAGGCAACTTTATCTGAAGGTACACTCAAAATTGACGAGGTCACAGCCGACTCTGTCTGTACGATCGACCCTCGCGAAGATAGAGTAGGTGGAGGCGAAACCGGCGAAGAATCGGATGGCAAAGCCGATGCTTACCAAGCTAAAATCGACTTTGAGATAAGAGAAGGAAGCTGGCAAGGAACACTTCTCTATGCAAAGAGTCTCTATGCCGACAAGAGCGAAGGAACTAACAGAACGAAAATACCTTTCGAAACGGACATCACCGATGATTACTATATATACGATCCTTACAATTACATCGGTTCAGTGACATCCACTCCGAACGGAGATATTCCTAATCAAGCCGTAACTTATGAATACAAAGATGGCAAAGGATATGCGACACTTCTGTTGCCGGTCAAGACGAAAGACGAGTATAAAGTCATTCTCGCCGTTCGCCGCAAACAATACAACATCTCCATCTATCGCACGTTCGATGGAGTAAAGAGTGAGCAAGTGGATAAGACACTCGCTGCATTTGCCGGTAAAGAAAGCAATCTTTGGTTGAATAACACCCGTTACGATGTCGAAGGCTACACTTTCGACAGAATAGACAAAGTTGTCACTTGTGAAAAGGACACCGAAATTAAAATCGCAGAAAACGGATATGCTTATTTCAAAGCAACTCAAAACGACGTCTGCTACATCAACTATATCGACAGCGAAAAGAATCCGGAAATTGCCGATTCATACAAGGTTCACGTCAATCTCAAAGTCAATAACTCTGTAGGACCTTACGACGAAACTTTGACGGTCAAGGGTGGACAACCAGCTACTTTCGACGATGTAGAACCATTGAGAAAATACAAATTGAATACATTCACAGTCGATACTAAACCTGACGACAGTAACATCACATACAAGAAAATAAACGGCAAAGATGCTTATCAAGTTACGACTAAGTTCAATACGACGGGGGCTCCTGTCACGATGGATTTTGTCATCACACTCAAAACGACAGCCAAGAAAGTCACATTCGTGACAGAAGACGAATATACTCACCTTCTCAAAGAGCAAAGTGTCCTCGTCGATAAGAACTCGTCGTTGAGTGCCGAAGGAATAACTTCTCTCATTGTCGAAGACGACAAAGATGGTATAGCCTTCGAAAAATGGCTCGACGAAAATGGTAGAGAAGTGAGCGAAAAGAACATACTCGCTGCCAAAGTCGCAGAAGACGTCACTTATACTGCCGTCTTCGGTGAAGACAAAAACAACAACGGAACAGTCGATGAAGACGAAAAAGTCACAGTCAACTATGTCGTCGAAGGAAATGCTACGATCTCCAAGACGAGCGACATCCTGTTGCCAGGAGATACCGTCATCTTCCCGACAGTCACAACAGATAAAGGCTACGAATATTCGTGGTATGAAGGAAATGCAAAAATCACATCAGCTACTATTGCCACAGGTGACAAGACGAGAACATTCATCGTCAAAATCGCTCGCATCGAGTACAAAATTGTATTCGACTATGCTAATGGCAAGGATGCCAAATTTGAAAAAACCTATCATTACGGTGATGTGATAGACATTCCATCTTCACCTGTAGACTACACAGATGAAACTAAGAAGTACAGTTTCGAAGCTTGGTATGTGGGCAATAGACCTATGAATGAAGCTGACAAAAAGGTTGACGGCAATGAGACTTTCGTAGCTCATTACAAAGAGACCATTCTGCCAGTTTTGACGGCCACTGCCAATCCTAACAGCTGGACGAAAGACGATACAGTCAACATCACTTTGACTGCCAATAAAGAGATCAGAAAATATATGTATAGCCTCGATGGCGGAAAAACATGGAACACGACTTCGAACGTTTATTCGGTAACATCCAAAAAGAAATCTGTAAACGAGACTATCTTATTCAAAGCCATAGACAAAGACAACCTCGAGACAAAAGTCGTCTCTGCAACGGTAAAAATCGATAAAGACGGTCCTCGTTTCTCAGTTCAAAAGACTCAAACCGAACACGTCGCCAATATCGATATCGCGATAAGCGATGCTGAATCCGGTCTCAATCCGAAATCTGTAACTTACCTGCGTGGAGAATACAAAACTGTTGATGAGTACATCGATGCTCAAACCGTAAGAGGTGAAACGATCGTACCACCATCGCTGAGTGTTTCTAATGGCAAAGCTACCTTAAAAGCAGCCATCAACGGGACTTATACTATCTATGCTGAAGATATGGTCGGCAATCCAAATGTCACAGTCATAACTGTAAGTGGTCTCATCGAAGATGGTATCAAAAATCAAGACGCAGACAAAGACGACAGTACCGAAGGAATAACTGTCAAATACGGCGCTACTCAGTATGATTCCATTAAAGAGTTACAAGGACTATGGAGAGCAATGCCAAATCGAAAGATTCAAGTCGTCGCTCAAGAAGGATACGAAATTCTCGAGGTCAAATGGGCCGTCGGTCGCGAAGACGAAGTTTATTTCCAAAACTATGGAAATTCTGTCAAACCGGTCGATAAAGAATTCACTATCGAAGGAAGTTACTACACCGATGTCTATTCGATATATGTAAGATATAAAGGTCCAGATGGAATAGAGAGAGAACCTAAAATCACTTACATCTTCTCTCAAGCTAAGAGATTTAGTATATTCCGATGGGATTGGGTAGTAATGTGATGAATAAAAGTAAAGCACGTGCTTTACTTTTTTCTTATATATAGGCCAGAACTCATTCAAAAAATGCAAAAAATATACCACTCTCGCATAATATTATGATATAATCTAATTAGTAGGTGATACTATGGCTTATATAAGATACAAAGAGATAACGAGAAACTTCAGTTTCTCCAAGTACATAGACCGCGAATCTGTTCCCGATTATGTACTCGACTACATCTACAGCGATGAAAAGCTCTTGGCTGTCTATCGAGTGGGAAAGGACTACAGTGCCTTCACTGATAAGAAGATGATAATCTTCGATAACACACAAAATTTCGGCGGCCGAAAAGAAGTCATGACCATTCCTTATCGCTCGGCGACAGCTCATTCGATAACGTTTCATGCTTCGAGTGCCGAGATTTACATGCTCATGGAGACATCGAATCCGCTCATCTTGAAGTTCGTCAATTTGAAGGACGTCGACAAATATCGACTCAGATTGCTGTATAATGCCATGTCCGCAAGCATATGTGGTATGGACATCCCGTCGTCCATCACAAAGAAGCTTGCCACAAATGATTGCGGGTTTGCCAAAAAAGAGAAGGAGAATTGAATTATGAAAGAAGAAAAAGAAAAACTCAACACGACTGAAGAAGTAGAAGAGGCTATCGAAGAAGAGACAGTCGAACCGGAAGTGGAAGAGGAAACTGAAACACAGGAAGAAAAAGAAGAAACTGTCACTGAAAAAAAAGAACCTAAAAAAGAACGTCCCGAACGCGAAGGAAGAAGCATCCTCTCACGCGTTTTGAACATTCTCTTATGGATCGTTCTCTTCGCTTGGATGGCTCTCGTTGTCATCGACTATTTCCACGTTCAAAACCAAGAGAAGCCACAATTCTGTTGGTTCAACGAACATACGACTTCATACAACGACGGATCTGTCACAGAATGTACAGGTCTCGGTTACAAAGTCATCAATTACGATAGAACTTCGTTCAAAGCCATCGAATTTGGTCCTTTCTGGATTAAAGACAGAACAGCTGAAGAGAATAAGTAATTTTAAAAACACAGTCTCAATTGTTTCCGACTGTGTTTTTCTTTACTCTAAAACTTTTTCTGAAAATACTAGTATAACTTTCCGACACATTAACAATTTATCGAACTGATTTCGGTGACATTGTGTGCCTGCAATCCCTTCGGAGTTCTAACTAAATCGAATTTGACGCGTTCGCCCTCTCTCAAAGTGCGATAACCGTCCATATTTATTTCCGAATAATGGACGAAAATATCCTCATTTTCTCCATTTTCGATGAATCCATAACCTTTCTCATTATTAAACCATTTAATTGTACTTTCCATAATTCTTTAATTTCCTTCTTTCTTCTTTTAACTTATTTTACAGCGACTTCGTGAATTCACATACTTCTATTTTGTTTAAACAAGAAAAGTATATCACATTTTCGTGTCAAAAAAAGGGGAAACGTGTCGAAAATATATTTTCATGTGATTTTTGGTAATTATTGAAAAAAAACCGGACCTCCCATCACATTTTGGGTAGGTGATGAACCACTTTGAGCTTCTATAGTTGTCTGATTAGTGAGCATTCGTCCCGACATTCGAGCATTTTGTAGCATACCGCGCATGTTGTTTATTCTTGCAAAAAATTCTGGAGCTTTCGCGAATAGAGGCTTGATTTCTTTATATATAGGAGCAACTTGTCTCACCATACCCAAAGTCTTAGAAATGCTGCCCAATATTCGAACTAAAGATAAACCTCCACCGACAGGATTTAAACCAAAATTCATTAACTTCACCTAATAAATTATATGCAAATGTTTATTTTTTTCTAAAAGAAAATGGGCTTTTCTCTCGAGCTTTTACATATAAATAGAGTAGTTGACCCAGCTAATTTTGCATTTTCCATCAAAATGTGATATAATGTTATGGACTTATGGGGTGAAAAAGATGTTAGAAGAGTATATATTGAATGACAGCGATTTTATGAATGTTATAGCCAATTACTTCACAGATGAACAAGTTCAATCACTTAAAAATGTTCCTCACCACGATTCCAATAGGTTGAACCATTCCCTGAAAGTGGCATACCATTCTTATAAGATATGTAAAAAGCACAACCTGAATTATGAAAGTGTTGCCAAAGCCGGACTTTTACATGACTTCTATTTCAACAGAATAGAGGAATGTAATAATTTTGCCGATAAGGTCAAAGTGTTTGCCAAAGAACATCCAGAAGATGCTCTAAAAAATGCCGAAGGAAGATTCTACTTGACTCCGCTCGAGCGCGACATCATAGTCTCACACATGTGGCCAGCTTCTGTACATATTCCTAAACACAGAGAATCATTGATTCTGAGCATCGTCGACAAATTTTATAGCCTAAAAGAATTCGGTCTCAAGTTGAACTACCGAATCTCACTGATGATGGGCATATACTTTCTTTTCATAGTTTATTCGATTTACAACTGATATGGACGCATTAAGTGCGTCCTTCTTTTTCCACTACCCAAAAACTCAAATTGGTGGTATAATCTATGTACGTCCTCGTAGCTCAGCTGGATAGAGCACCGCCCTCCTAAGGCGGGTGTCGGAAGTTCAAATCTTCTCGGGGACGCCATTAAAAAACAAAAAGGCTTATTTAAAAGTCTTTTTACTATTGATGAAAAAAACATTTGCGTAAATTTTAAGAAAATGAAATGAAAAATCTATCTTATATGAAAAAAAATGTCAAAATATGATAAAATATACCCTGAGGTGTAAACATGGTAAATCTGAAAAGACATAGATTAAATGAGTCGTATATTTATTATGATTTCCCATTTGATAAAATATATGAAACGAGCAGAAAAGAAGCAAGTAGAAAAAAACCAATATTTTTTATTCATAAATATTTTGCCAGAAGGACTACTTGCAATTTTAGACTGATGCTATTATCCATGTTGAGTGATAAAAATGATGATGTGTGGAGCAACTTCTACTCTCAATGCAAATTAAAAAGTGAAGATAACGTCAAAATATTGGATCCTTTTATGGGAGGTGGCACGACCATTTATGAATCTTTGAGATTGAATGCTAGTGTCATCGGCAATGATTTACAACCCATCTCTAAAATGGTGACTTTGGCAGAAATATTACCTATAAATAAGAAAAGTTTGATCTATGATTTGAAATTACTGGAAGAAAAAGTAGGAAATAGAATTAGAGACTATTATAAAACGGAATGCCCTCATTGTCATAAAACTGCCGATGTGATGTATAACTTTCATACAAAAATATTGAAAACTGAAAAAGAAAAGATAAGATTGTTCTCGAGCCATATAATAGCCATCAAAAATAAAGATTATATCTATGTCTGTCCGGAATGCTTCGAAGTAGTGAGCTCTAAGAAAAATGCCGATGACGAATTGATATGCCCAAAATGTCATAGTATCTTAAACGATATAAATGACTCTAATGTCAAAAGTGGATTTGTATCGATAGATGGTAAAAAGACTTCACTGATGAGCTTGAAGAACAAATATGGCTATCCGTTCGCCACAGAGATAGTTGCTATCGAGTATTATTGTCCTCATTGTAAATCTCACGATTATAAATCTCCAACAAAACAGGATATCGAATTGTATCTTAAAGCTTGTGCCGATTTTGAAAGCGATCATAAAAAAATTCCGAACACAGAGATACCGAACGGATATAATACAAATCAAATAATAAATCACGGATACACGAAGTTTTCCGATTTATATAATAAAAGACAATTGTTATGCTTGAGTATTCTGTTGGATGAAATAGACAACATGGAGAATGAAGAAAATAAGTTTTGGTTTACAGTAGCATTTTCCGGAATACTAGAAAACAATAACATGTTTTGTAGATATCAAGCAAATGCGACAAAACTATCCAACATTTTCTTTAAACATGCATATGTGCCGATATGCACACCGACTGAAAATTGCGTATGGGGCACGACACTTGGTACGGGCACATTCAAGAAGACTATAAATAAAATAATAAAAGGAAAAGAGTTTTCCGAAAATATTTATGACATATATGCAGATAGTTTGAGATCGGATAAAATCTATTCGAATGATGTTGTTCTATTCGATAATGCTGCGACCTACGAAGAACTATCGGTAAATAAACCTTATATCGATTGCTCAAATTCTGAGGATCTCGGATATATTGAAGATAGAAATATCGATATAATTTTGACAGATCCGCCGTACAGCGGCAATGTCATGTATTCCGAATTGCTCGATTTTTTTCATTCATGGTTGTATTTATCGAATTATGCGAAAAAAAACTTGAATTTCACTACACCTTTGACTCCTAAATCCGATGAAATTGTAGTTAACAAATTTCAAAATAAAAATCATGAATCATATTCAAACGGATTAAAAAATGTATACACCGAATGTTACAGAGTTTTAAAAGATGATGGAATAATGGCTCTTACTTACCACGATAAAGATATCGACGGTTGGAAATCCATTTACAAATCTCTCGTAGACTCTGGATTTCAGATTACTACGACTTATCCTATTCATTCTGAATCGCGAACAGGCGCTCACACATCGAGAAAAGAATCGATTGCTTTCGACATGTTTCTAGTATGCAACAAAAAAAATGCCAATGCGAATATGAACGACTTCGAAATAATCGATTTAGTGATGAAAAAGCTGACTGCCAACATAAAGAGATTGAATTCGATAAATGCCGAATTGACAAAACCGGATATAATTAATATGTATGTTGCCTTGCTATTATCCGTCATTTCTACGTGTGAGAATGACAGCCAAAAGGGATGTGAAAGGTTTGAAAAACTATACGACGACAACGATAAACTGCTCGATAATTTGGAAATTACAAATTTAGTTACAAAGAGGACCGGATGGTGGTCAGAATTGCACAAAATGTAAAAAGGATAGCCTCATAAAACTATCCTTTTTTATATAAAGTGACGAACTTGAGCGCATCACTATCTTTTGAAAGTGTTGAACATTGTCCTGTTTCTGCATTTTGCGAAATCCAGTCGGAATGTTCGAGCCAACCAAATCTTATTAAAGTTATCTCAGGTTTTTCTCTTTCGTCAGTACATTTTTCAAAATTGATTGCCAAATAGTAGCCCTCTTTCTTTTTAGTATTTTCTCCTATGGATTGTTTACCATAACTTCTATTGCCGAAAATATTTTTTCTACTTGAAGACGTTTTGATTTCGATGGAAAAGAAATTATCGAAATCGCATACTAAATCTTTGTCTTTTTTAGTTTTGTCTTTATGCCATTTGCCGTCGTATTTTTTTTCAAAATATATGGGAATTAGTTCGTGCAAATAGTTTCCCAAAATTTGTGGGCTCGGTTGAATATCTCTTCCTATTTTTAACTCATTGCCAATGTAAGTGTCGAATATTTTGTCCCAACTTGCCAAAACAGCTTCGACCAGCTCTTCTTTCTTTAATGGATGAGCTTCTATCAATTCGACAGTTTTCGCCTTCCAATCTTCGACAGGTAAATCTTTATATGGATTCATATTGAAGTCCTCCTCAAATACAATTCTACCATTTAATTAAAAAAAATCCTAGACCACTAGAGTTAAATATTGACAAAAAACTATATCTGTCTTTGGTATATTGATGATACTAGCCAAACATCGAAAGATATGATATAGTAAAATGCATAAAAGGAAATATACGAGATGTTGAGGAGTGTGATTTATATGGCAATGTGGAATCCGTGGCGCGGTTGTATCAGATGTAGTGATGGATGCTTGTATTGCTATATTCATAAGGGTGATTCAAAAAAGCATATCGACACCAATAAGATAGTGAAGACAAAAGATTTCGATAAGCCAGTTGAAAAACTTAAAAATGGCAACTATAAAATGAAGCCGGGAATTGTCTATCTCTGCTTTTCTACCGATTTTCTAATAGAACAGGCCGATGAATGGAGAAACGAGTGCTGGAAAATGATTAAAATGCGGACCGACTGCACTTTTCTGTTTCTGACTAAGAGAATCGACAGGTTTATGAAATGCATTCCAGATGACTGGGGCGATGGATACGACAACGTAATCGTCTGTTGTACGATTGAAAATCAAAAAAATGCCGACTACAGGTTGTCGATTTTCGAAAAACTGCCTATAAAACACAAGTGCATCACTGCTCAGCCTCTTTTGGAAAAAATAAATATAGAATGCTATCTTCAAAATATCGAACTCGTCGTAGTAGGTGGAGAATCTGATGTAAATGCAAGACCACTCGATTACTCATGGGTTCTTAACATAAGAGAACAATGTATTAGAAAAAATGTCAACTTTGAATTTAGACAATGCGGAACTCATTTCATCAAAGATGGCAAAAAATACACATTGCGAACGAGCGAGTTGATTAAACAAGCGAAATTGGCCAATATAAATTATGAGACCAAAAAACCATAAAAAAAATACAAAATTTTAAAAACTCTACGTTTCGTTTGGTGTAATTAAAATAGCTTTATATTATGATTATTTACGAAAGGAGCAAAATTATGAATCAAGAAAAAATAGGAAGATTTATTTGCGAAATTCGTAAAGAAAAAAATATGACTCAACAAGAGCTGGCAAATAAAATCGGCTGTACAGATAGGGCAATATCTAAATGGGAAAATGGTAGAGGTATGCCAGATTTATCGTTGATCAAATCTTTATGCGCAGAACTCGATATTACAGTGAACGATCTATTGAGTGGCGAAAGATTGAATGATCGGGAATATAAAAATAAATCTGAGGAAAATATCATAAATACGTTGGATTTCTCTCATAAAAAAATAAGACATATTAAATCCACATTTGTTATCCTTGTGACATTCATAGGTGTAGCCTTAATAACTTTATTTGTACTTTTTGAAATTGATATCGATAGGATGAGAAATAATGAGCCTGTTTTTTTCAGCACATGGGGATTTAAGTATGCACCACCTTTAAACTTGGACGATGTGAATATCGAAAAAGCAATCGAAGAATATCTGATAAAAGAAGATGAAAAAAACGAGCATCACGAAAATGAAAAATCTTTTGTGGCAATGAGGACTTATTTGATAAACGAAGATTTCGACGATAAATATTATGCTTATGCCTGGGTATTAAAAGAAAAGTATTATGAAGAAAACGGAATAATAATCGAAGATTCAGGTTCATCCATCCCTCACAAATTTGAATTGATAAAGATCGAAGATGAATTTATAGTGCAAGATTACGATATTCCGAGAGATGGAACCTACTATGCCAAAGATATGAAACACATATTTCCCAATGGTGTATTGAGAGATATGGACGATGTTCATACCGATGGAACAATCGAAAGACTGAAATTGGAAATTCAAAATGAAGTAAACTTATATTTTCACAAATGAAGAAGAATTATATAAAATTTATATCGAAGAAAAAGGTGACATCGATTGATTTTAGGTGAAAATTGAAAGAAATAAGAAAAAAGTTAGATTTATCTCAAAAACAACTTGCTGAACAATTGATTCTATATTATTTCAGGTATAATATGTTAAAATATAATTGTTATTAAATGAAATAATAAAATTGAAAGCAGGAATTTATAATGGGTAATGAAAATCTGCAAAAATTAACAACAATTGAAAAGAAAAAAGGTGTAATAGCTGATTACGATGATATTGCAAAAGAATATGCTGAAGAGTTTTTTTCTGACACTTCTGATAATAAATATATAGATGCTTTTTTACAAAGCTTGGATGGCATAAAAATATTAGATGTTGGTTGTGGTAATGGTAAGGACTGTAAATATATCTCTCTAAAAGGTTTTGAAGTAAATGGAATAGATTTATCTGTAGGAATGTTGGCAATAGCTAAAGAAAAAGTTCCTAATGGAAAATTTGAAGTGATGGATATTGCTGATATAACTTATCCAGAAAATAGTTATGATGGTATTATATCGAATTGTTCATTATTTCATATACCATCAGAGGAACTACCAAAAACATTAGAATCTTTTGCAAGAGTATTAAAACCAAATGGTAAATTATTATTGATTTTACAAGAAGGTTTAGGAGAAACAATGATTGAAGAACCTTATCGTCCGGGAGTAAATATTTATATGAACTACTTTTCAGTAGAAACGATTTCAAATTTACTTCAAGAATATGGCTTTGAAGTTAATAGTATAGAAAAAGAAGAATCGCCAAATGAATTTGAACTGGGAAACGGTAAATTGATAGTCCTATCTAGTAATAGCAAAAAATTAGAATATAATGGACCTAAAAAATAGGATTAAAAAGATAAGTCTAGCTAATTTACAGCATATTGGAATGTTCGTAGAATTATTGTGAGTTATTAAGCATTGAAAATGATGAATTAAAGATTTGGTCTTGGAGGTTACAGAACTTCCGAATGCTACGAACGGCAAAAAATCTTCTTGTGGGAATAACAACTTTATAAATTGTGGTAAATTGAAATTTAAATAGAGCGAATATGTTTATCATTTGCTCTTTTTTTGATATAATCGATTGTGAAAGAAGTTACTTTTTCGAAACGGAGGAATCACCTATGAAACTATTCCTTAAAACTTTGTCGGTATTGATATTAGTATTGTTGTTTGTCTTTTTGACGTACCGACTGATCGAATTCTTAGATTATAAGAGCTCTCTATCAAATTTAAAAAAACATATTTTTACAGAAAATGAAAAGACGATAAAGGAGTTCAAATACGATAAAAAAAACTACATGATTTCGAAATACTACGATGACCCTTATCCTTGGAGTCAACTCAATTTGCTACTAAAAGACGGCCAAACTTATTATATTTTAGAAAATATAAAAAATTGCTCTACTGTCGATGATGCCAGCAACTTGTATTTAAAAGATAATGTAATTTATATCCACTGTATAGGAAAAGAAGGCATTATCGACAAATATACGATAGATGGTTTAAACATCGAAAAGAAATTGCTAAATTTCGATTTTAAAAGCACTCCAAATATCAGTCAACTGCACATTGGTATCGATGACGTCGATGACGAATACATCTATTTGTCATCTCCATTCAAAGTGAATGCTACAATCGCAGACGACCCCAAAGTGAAATGTTCTTTTGAAAATAAAATATGTCGATATTACTGAAGTTAAGACAAAGTGCTAATTAGAATAAAAGACAATTAATACTATTTGAATAAACAAAAATAGTTAAATTTGTTACTTTGAAAGAGAGAAGAGGTTTTATGAATTTAAAGAAAATAGAAAGATTTATAGATAAACAAAAAATTAGCTTTATAAGTTCTATCGATGATGAAAACTATCCCAATGTGAAAGCAATGCTCAAACCTAGAAAGCGAAAGGGCTTA
>CAZKKM010000025.1:14882-17649 GCA_964553435.1 uncultured Muribaculaceae bacterium
AGAATTTTATTTTTCTACTAATACATCATCCATGAGAGTAAAACAATATCAGAAAAACCCTGATGCTTGTATATATTTTTATCACAAAGGATTGTTCAAATATGTAGGTCTCATGTTAAAAGGAAAGATGGAAGTATTGACTGACCAAGAAAATAAAAATATGATTTGGAAAACAGGTGATACATTATTTTATAAAGAGGGTATAACCGATCCTGATTATTGCGTTTTAAAATTCACCGCTAAAAGTGGCAGATATTATTGCGATCTGAAGACAGAAAATTTTGATATAAAGTGAGGCAGATTTTGATATGGAAGAATCTTTTGATGATGTTATAATAATGAAAATCGGCCCTCATAGTGGAATGAGCTTGCAAGAAATTATCGCTTCCAAAATAGAAGAAGAAAAGAGTAATGGCGTTCACTATTGGGGTTATTCTGGTGTTTTTTGCAAACCGATTCCAACTCAGAAATTTTGTCAGGAATCAAAAAAAAATGAACGCAAACCCAAAATCGTATTGCTCGAAACTAAGAGCTCTTATGATTCAAAGATAGGGCTTATCGACGAGTATTCGGAGAATAATATGACATATAAAAAATTCAAAGCCCCTGTACAACTACAAGGAGCGGAGTTTTCATTTGTGGCTAAAAATATAAGACAAATTAAAAACTTTAGATTGGACGATTTTACAGTCGTAGGCGGGAAAAATGATGGCAAAAAGATAAGCGAACATCTGATATTTAGAGTAAATAAATGCTTTGGAAAATATACAGGAAAAAGCGAATCAAAAGAGCTAGAAGCTTATGTTGCAGATTTAGTCGAACCCTATGCTATATGGTTAAAAGAAAAGTAGGCTATCATCAATCTTTGTCGCCTACCTTTTGTATTGGAATTAAATAACTGAAATACTCGCTTTTTCCGGATAACACATCATCATAAAATCTCTGTTTCCATTGAATGTAATCTATACTGTCTTGAATTTCCTGTTTTTTATGTTCCAGTTCGTTTGTCTTTATATCCAAGATTTTTTTTCTCTCGGGTATAGAAGACTCACCCTTAAGGCACAAATCGAGATACTCTTTCATTTCTGCGATGCTCATACCGCAATTCTTTAGACAAAACAAGTTTTTAATCCATGAGATATCGTTGTCATCGAATACGCGATAATTGTTCTTATCTCTCTTTACATTTGGAATCAACCCTTCATTGCAATAGAATTTTAGGGTATCGTAAGTGAGTCCTGTAACTTCACAAACTTCTTTCATAGTATAAATCTTATCGCATTTGATCATTTCTTTCGCCTCACATTTTTAATTTCATCGTTTACATCGATCATAAATTTACAAAAAATTGCAAAAAAGTATTGACCGTGTGTAACACCCGACATTTATAATTATAATGTAAATTGAAATTTATGTCAATTTGGAAAGGACTGAATTTATGGAATATGTTAAATTGAACAATGGTGTAGAGATGCCAATATTGGGATTTGGGGTATACCAAATTCCCAAAGAAGATACGAAAAGATGCGTATTGGATGCTATAGAAGTTGGATTTAGAGCAGTCGATACAGCCCAATCTTATTTCAATGAAAGTGAGGTTGGCGATGCCATCCGAGAATGCAAAGTACCGAGAAAAGAACTGTTCATCACGACGAAAGTGTGGATCGACAATTATGGTTATGAAAAGTGTAGAAGATCCATCATGGAATCGCTAGAAAAACTGAAGACGGACTATATTGATCTAGTTCTTCTCCATCAACCGTTCGGAGATTATTACGAAGCTTATAGAGCTTTGGAAGACTTATATATAGAAGGAAAAATAAGAGCGATAGGTGTATCTAACTTCTATCCCGACAGACTGAGCGATATATGCTTGTTCGATAGAAAAGTCATCCCAGCTGTCAACCAAGTCGAGACGAATCCGCTCAATGCTCAGTTTACAGCACAACAGAACATGGAAAAATACGGAGTACACATCGAGGCTTGGGCTCCTTTTGGCGAAGGAAGAAACGGTCTTTTCGAGCATACTACACTTGTCGATATAGGTAAAAAATATGGTAAATCCTCTGCCCAAATCATCCTCCGTTGGTTGATTCAAAGAGGAGTGATCGTCGCCTGCAAATCGACTCATATAGATAGAATGAGACAAAACATCGATGTATTCGATTTTGAACTTTCAAAAGAAGATATGGAAGAAATTGCAAAACTCGACTCTCATGACAGTTTGTTTTTCGACCACAGAGACCCAAATATAGTAGAGTGGTTTGATAAGATGATCACAGAGCGAAGAGAAAATGACGATTGTCGCAAAGAAAAGAAAGGTTGGGAATGAGATGAATAAAAACTTGCTCACAAAAATCATTTTGATCGCCGTACTTTTGATAGTTGTAGTCGGCGGATACTTCATTTTAAATGCCGATGATAAGAAAGATGCTGCCGATGAACACTTGAGCGAAGGCAAAATACTCGTAGTCTACTACTCGGCGACAGGTTCCACTAAAAAAGTCGCAACTCAGATTGCCGAAAATTTGAATGCCGATTTGTTCGAGATAGAACCTACGAACGTCTATACATCGGAAGATTTAAATTGGAATGACGAAAATTCACGTGTGACGAAAGAACACGAAGATGAGTCCTTAAGAAATGTACAATTGAAAAATACAAAAGTCGATAATTGGGATAATTACGATACCATTTTGATAGGTTATCCTATTTGGTGGGGTATTGCAGCATGGCCTGTTAATACTTTTGTAAAAGATAATAATTT
>CAZKKM010000026.1:0-17566 GCA_964553435.1 uncultured Muribaculaceae bacterium
GCGAGAATTTCCTTTTCGTAAGCATCACACAAGATGGCCAAGAAAAGTCTATCCAACCCCACAGAAGGCTCGATTACGTATGGAAGATATTTCTCGTTTGTCTCGGGATCGAGGTAGCGCATATCTACTTTAGAATGTTCCATATGGACACCCAAATCGTAATCGGTACGATCGGCTATGCCCCAAAGCTCGCCCCAACCCATCGGATATTTGTATTCGATGTCGGTCGTCGCTTTGCTGTAGAATGATAATTCCTCCTGTTTATGATCTCTATAACGAAGATTCTCTTTTTTGAGGCCGAGAGTCTTCAAAAAATCTAAACAAGTATTCTTGTAGAAACCGAACCATTCGAGATCGGTTCCCGGTTTACAGAAGAACTCGAGCTCCATCTGTTCGAATTCGCGCACGCGAAATATGAAGTTACCTGGTGTTATTTCGTTTCTAAAAGACTTTCCGATTTGACCAATGCCGAAAGGCACTTTTAGTCGCATAGCTCTTTGAACGTTATTGAAGTTCACGAATATTCCCTGCGCAGTTTCTCCGCGAAGGTAGACTGTACTCTTGGTGTCTTCGGTGACACCGATGTGCGTTTCGAAAAGAAGATTGAATTTTCTTATCGGAGTGAAATCGGTCGAGCCACAGTTGGGACAAACGATGTTATTTTCTTTTATATAATTTTCCAATTCTTCATTGGTCCAACCATCGCCAGTCTCAGATCCACCAGAGAAATCTTCGATGAGTTTGTCGGCTCTGTGACGAGACTTACACTTTTTACAATCGACCAAAGGGTCAGCAAAATTGGCGACGTGACCGCTCGCAACCCAGACATTCGGATTCATAAGGATGGCGGAATCGAGTCCTACATTGTAAATGTTTTCTTGGATGAATTTTTTTGTCCAAGCTCTCTTGATATTCTCTTTGAGTTCGCGGCCCAAAGGTCCGTAATCCCAAGAATTTGACAATCCTCCATAAATCTCACTTCCTTGAAATACGTATCCGTATTGTTTACAATAAGTTACTATATCTTCCATCTTCAATTCTTTCATAAAATCCTCCTAAATTTCCTGAATCACAGCGATAATCATCGGCTTTGATTCTGTTTCACTATAAAAATATTTACCTAGATGTTCTCTAATTTCCGTCTTTATATTGTTATAATCGACGAAGTCTGCAGTTGTATTTTTAGTTATGATATCTTCGCTGATTCGCTTGATTTCGGCTATCATCTCTGATGAATCCTTGACGTAAATGAAACCTCTCGTCGTCACTTCTGGTCCGACCAAGATTTCCTTGGTCTTCTTCGAAAGGCTGGCACTTACGAGCACTATTCCATTTTCCCCCAAGACTTCTCTGTCTTTTATGACCAGTTCGCCGACATCTTCTCCCATAGAACCATCTATCGCTGTTTCATTTATCTTTATGATTTCTGTTTTATCCTGCAAGATGCCGTTTTCGAACGTGACGACCTCGCCATTTTGCTTCAAAATGATGTTTTCATTAGGAACCCCGAGATCGGAAGCCAAATTGGCATTTCCGACCATGTAACGATATTCCCCTTCTACCGGCATGACATATTTTGGCTTCAATAGATCTATCATCATCATGAGGTCTTCGGCACTTGCATGATGCAAAATGCTCCTGTCTTTAGGTATTGCATAAGATTCGACATTCATAAGAGCCACTTCGTTTTGTAAATCGACCAATTTCTTCTCATTATAATCATAAGTCGGCTCGGCAAACAAAATAGTATCGTTTTCCCTTAAGGTTATGAACTTGTCGTATCCATCGACGATCTTTCTCACATTATGATATTGATTTTTCTTATCGTCGCTTACCAAAATGACCGTCTTCGCGTCATTCAAATCGTCCAGACTTCCGATTGTACCCGCCTTCACGGACAGATAATTATTTTGTATTGCCATATTTATAAGTGTCTGCAATTTGTGTCCCATGATGACGACTTTGCGATGAGAATTATCGAGTGCATTGAATATCTCCTGTATCGTATAAAGATGATCGTCGAACAATGAAATTAACAAGCGACCAGGTGCTTTATTGACGATATCTTTATAAAACTTCTCAAATTTGTGAGTTGGACTCGTATATCCGATTCGCTCTGAAAATATCGACTCGCTCATGAGGCATAGTACACCTAGTTTGCCGACGTATGCTATTTTTCCCAAATCCATACTGTAATTTCCCGTCATCGATGGATCTATGAGGAAGTCTCCTGTATACACGATTGCACCATCTTTTGTATTTACGACATACATGACCGCGTCCGGAACAGAATGATTGACATTTATCGGAAATACACTGACCGCGCCAAAATTGATCTTATGATGAGCCGTAATGGCCACTATCTTCGAACTGTCGAATCCGTTTAACTTGAGATACTCGATAGTATACTTGGTTGCAAATATCTTCACATTCGGCAAAACCTTGATCAAATCGAATATTCCATCGACATTCTCCGGATGAGCATGTGTCAAAAACACACCCCGTATTCTCTTTTTATTTTTGATGAGATAATCGTAATCCGGAATGATATAATCTATTCCATACATTTCTTCGCTTGCGAACTTTATACCCACATCGAAGATGAAAATGGCTCCATCCACCTCTATACAATAGGTATTCTTTCCGTTTTCATTGAGACCACCCATTGCCATTATCTTAATTTTACTCATATAAACACATTCCTTTCTAAATCTAAAATTCATATTAAGTTAAAACAGATAAATCAATTATAACATAAATAAAAGAGAAAGTCTAACGTCCTCTCTCTTTTTCGTCTATTAATTTAGAAATATGAACTATCTGTAAATCTTTATATTCGATTTCGTTCAAAATCATCTTGATATTTTCTGTCTTGGCCGTGGGAGTTAAAAGGATGATGCTTCCCGGTTCCAAGGCATTTTTGATTTCTATTAGATTCGTTCCCGTAAGTTTTAAATGTGCATCTATTATATAATATCCGTTCTTCTTACAAAGAACTTCATCACTCCTGTCTTTTAAGCATATCTTGGCTTTGTCTTTGAGTCGATTCGACAATGCATTGAATTTATCTTTAGAAGTTGAAGTATTGATCAATTCTATGAGACTGTTCGCTTTTTCTACATTGCATCCGTCCGTCGTCTGATCGAAGGGTATATTCGATTCAACAAGAAATTTGGAGACATCATCATTATCGACAACTATTAGACTTACTTGTCTATTATTTTTGTTGCCGGACATGATGTATTTATCTTTGTTATCTTCTAAAGATTTTTGAGGTTTCACATAATCGTACACGAGATAATTCTCATTGAACGATCCAAAATCGTGCATCGAAAGATAACTCTCCTGATTATTCACCTTCCGTCCAAATTGACCAGGAACTATCGTATTCGCTTCGTCGTCGATGATGGCATCCACCGGTTTCATTTCGTATTCCGCACTTACCGCCTTGATTTCTTGCATGAGATCGCTCTTACTTGCAACTAACAAGCTCACTTTATCGGTAAAATAAAAACTGAAAGCAACTATAGCGAATCCGCCGACCCATTCAAAAATTTTTCGCATATATCATCACCTATATAACTTTATGACAAAACACATATTTTATTCTCCGTCTTCCACTTCATCACTTTCTTCACTTCCGACAACATTTTCGTCATTATCTGATATTTCTTCCGATGCTTTGTTGTCTGTCATTTCACTTTCGCCATACTGTCCTTTATTTGCCATGAATGATACTTGATCGGCGATGAATTCATAAGAATACACCTTATTTTCGTCTTTGTCAGTATAATTATTATTTTGAACTCTCGCCTTGACAGAGATGATATCGCCTTTTCTGCAATATTCGTTTACTCTTTCGGCAATTACATTCCAAACGGTACAAGATATGAAATCTGTCTCATAAATTCCGTTCGAATTCTTATATTGTCTTTTGACAGCAATCGTGATATAGCAGCTCATCTTACCATTTTGCTTTTTAAGAACGGGATCTCGCGTCAACCTTCCGACTAAAAATACTTGATTCATAGTTTTTCCTCCTTTCTGACCACCACTATATCAAAACATTTGACTTCTGCGCAAAACACAAAAATGGACGAATTGCACACCAAAATTGATAAAGTTGCACAAAAAATGGACTAAAAGCCCCAATTTTTTGACAATATGCTATTTTTGTACTGCAAAAACGTTGTTTTCGTATCAAACACCAAAAAAGTAGTAAACGATGATTGCACTGGCGATTATGCCGACGACATCTGCACTTAGTCCAGCTTTCAAAGCATATCTTATCTTCTTGACTCCGATGCTTCCAAAATATAGAGTTATGACATAGAATGTCGTATCTGTGCTTCCCTGCAAGACTGATGCCAACCTTCCGATGAAGGAGTCGGTTCCAAAATTTTGAAATATATCGGTCATGATGACTTGACTTGCCGCTCCGCTTATGGGTCGTAACAAAGCCATGGGAAAGATCGTCGTCGGCACAGCCGACCCCAATAGAGAACTCAATTTCGCAAAGATGATTTCCAAAAATCCACTATGTAAGAAAATATTGACTGCAAATACCATCGCCACTGTGAAAGGAAAAATTCCTATTGCACTGCTTATTCCTTCCTTAGCCCCTTTGACGAACGATGAATAAATGTCGATCCTTTTGGCGAAGCCATAGACGATGATTCCACCTATCATGAGTGGTATCAAAATTAAAGAGATGGTATTCACCTATTCCTCCTCCTTATCAAATAATCGACCGATAACCCAGCCACTGTCGAACACAAAGTTGCCATCAGAGCTGGAGCGATAATTTCACTTGGATTTGCACTTCCATACATCGCTCGCAAACTGATGATAGAAGTCGGTATCAAAGTGACCCCCGATGTATTTAAGACTAAAAAGGTTATCATTGCTGGAGTTGCCGTATCTTTCTCATCGTTCAACTCCTGTAGTTTTTCCATCGCCTTGAGCCCGAACGGAGTCGCCGCCCCACCTAAACCCACCATATTGACTATGATGTTTGATGCTATCAATCCGAGCGACTCATGCCCTTTCGGTATGGAAGGGAACAACTTTTTTAATACAAATGAAAACTTATAAGCCACTTTGGACAAGAGCCCACTATCGCTTGCAATCTGCATTAATCCCATCCAAAGAACCATTACCGGCAACATAGTAAGAAACATCTCCAAGGCCTGCGCTGCGCTGGCTAAAACTTCGTCGTTTACTAATGCGATGTTTCCACTTATGAAACTATAGACGATTCCTATTAACAACAACCCGCCCCAAACTATGCTTACCATCTAAAAAACTCCTTTATTTTTTCCCACCAGGTTTTCTCCTTTGGAATGCTTTTGGCATAGATGTTCATCTTTTCGAAGATATTGCCGTCCAAAGAAACGGTAATATTCCCGACAATGGAAGCACTATCGGTAACTTCGACATCTTCATATAACTCCACATCTCTTTTAACTCGCTTTTTTTCTTCGTCTGTCAAAAGCATTTCGAATGAAGAAGTCGTATACACTTTATAACCAGATTTATATTGGATATTCAAATTATTCTCGTCGATGAGAGTATACTTTTTATAAAGAGAAAAGTATTTCTCATATAGTTTTTCGTGTGTATCGAACCGATCGGGATCGACGAACGATGCAATTATGAGATTTTTCCCATCCTTTGTTGCACTCGAGACAAAAGTATGTCTTGCTCTCGTCGTATAACCGATCTTCCCGCCTGTTGCATACTTATAATCGCTGAGTAATCTGTTCTTATTGTACCACTCATAACTTCCGAAGTTCGACTTTACACTGTATTTTTTTGTGCTCGTAATTTTCCTGAACTCTTCATTTTCCATCGCCTCGCGCATGAGCAGGCACATATCATTCGTCGTGCTTTTATTCTCTGTCTCATTGTCGAGACCATGTGGATTGGAAAATTTCGTATCGTGCATTCCTATCATGAGAGCAGTATCGTTCATCAATTTGGCAAAACCTTCGACACTTCCGGCTGTATTCACCGCGATCGTCAAAGCCGCATCGTTTCCACTTCTTAACATGAGTCCATATAAGAGATCTCTGATAGTCATTTTCTCCTGTGGTTTCAAATAGATCGAACTTCCATAAGCATCCAATACCTCTTCGCCCGCTACGACAGTCTCGTCCAAATCGGCATAATTTAGTGTCACCAAAGTCGTCATTATCTTAGTCGTCGATGCTATGAGCGCCTTTTTATTTCCGTTCTTTGAATACAAAATACGACCACTATCCGCATCCATGACAGTAACCGCATCGACTGCTCTCACTTCCCCGATACAAAAAAATAAAACCATTAAAAATACTATAATTCTTTTCATACTATCACACTTAAATATATGATGACAGAAAAAAAAGAAGTCGCACTTCTTTTTTGAATACAACTATTTAATCGACATCTGTACGCGATAGTATTTCGGCTGGTGTCTTTCTGAGAGTCAATCTTATTGGCAACAACCCGACCACAATATTCAATAAATAAATCGTCAATATTCCCAAAGTGATGACCAGACTATTGATCACATACAAATCTCCTAAATATGGGAATTTTGAAAATTCGTTCAAGATAGAAGACATCAAGATTCCTCCTGGCATTCCGGCAATCGTCGTGATGATGAGTATTTCGCCCAAGAACATTTTGTAAATATCGCTTTTTTTGACACCTATTGCTCGATATATTCCAACTTCTTTTATTCTCGAAAGGAAAGAAGCACGAATCATCAGAAAAATTTCTATGAAAGATACCGCCAAGAGTATCCCAGCTAAAACGAGCGATTCTACGACATTGTCATGTATTTTCTTTTTATATTCACTTTTGAGAACATCGTAATTATCGATCGCATTAAATCCTTCTTTTTTGAGTTCTTCTATCATCTTAGCTTTATCTTCCGCAACGATGAGCATATCGGGATTATCTAAAATAGTCGCATACTCATGTGTCCTTTTCGAACCGATATAATTGTGATATCCTTCACTCGATGTATAATAGCCTACGACTTTCAGCTTCTTATCTCCAATTTTATATTCTATCTCTTTTTCAAGTGGCATTTGATAACTGTTATCTTCGTGTACTAAGATTTCGTAATCTTCTTTAGGTATCCTTCCGGATACGAGAACGATCTTATCTTTCATCCGTTCATAATTCGATATTTTACCGTTATTTGCGATATCCATATTATATTCGAAATCGTCATCCTCTTTGTTAGCCAATACTTCGACGAGTTCATCTTTATCAAAATACATACAAGGATTCCCACTATCGCTTATACCGACGATCTCATATTGCAATATCCCGACAGTAATTTTAATTCCGACATAATCGATAGGCTCATGTAAATCTAGCCAATTGATAGTCAAATCGACTTTTAATGCCTTGTCGATGAGTGATTTGTCTACCACTACTTCATCGCTCTTTTCCGGCATTTTTCCGGCAATTATATCCTCTTTTTTTAACAAATCATTTGCGGCGATAGATCCCTCGAGTTTACGTGTCACATCAGAAAGCTGCCATATTTTGGGGTTCGTTATATAGACATTTACTTGTGAATCGCCGGGAATGACATACTTTATACCAGTCATCTGCTGTATTTTGAGGTAATCGTTTAACCTGTTTTCTTTGTTTTTAATGACTATATAATCTCGATGTGCATTCATAAATGCACTATCTTTTATTGTTATAGCAGCAAATATACTAGCAAAAGCATAGATTATGAACATTGCTGAAAAGAAGAAACCTAAGAGCAAAATTTTCTTCATGAGTGTATAATTACTTATCTTTTTGAATCCTGTTTTCAACATGGTGAACACATTATATATCGATGAATAATGCAAATTTTTATTCGCATTATCTAACTTGCTCAAATCGTATCTGTTCTTTTCATAATCGGTCTTTTGAATTTTCTTATAGTGATCGTCGACCAATTCGATTCCCGATTCTTCATTTACTACTTCTATCTTTTCTCTTTTTTTGCTACTTACATAAATATTCCCGTTTTTGATGACGATATCCAAATTGATTTCTTCATCTTTATCGGAATAGATGGTAACTTTATTCGCCTGTTCGCTTAAAGTAGTTTTACTTTTAAAATCTTTCAAATAAATTTTATTATCTATCCGATAATCTAACTCATTATCGTGCTTATTGTCGATGTCGGATTCGATCTTTCCGTCGACCAATGTCACTATTCGCGAAGCATAAAACTGAGCCAAATCTTTCTCATGAGTTACCAAGATGACGAGTCTTTCTTCCGAAATGGTCTTGATTATATTCATTATCTCGATGGTGTTTTTCGAATCGAGATTTCCTGTCGGTTCGTCGGCAATTATGATTTGCGGATTTTTTACTAAAGCTCTAGCTATCCCTACTCTCTGCCTTTGACCGCCGGAGAGATTTCCGGCCGGTTTGTTTCTGTAACGATACATTCCAACTAAGTCGAGAATATAATCGACTCTCTCTTTTATTTCGGCCTTATTCTTGAAACCTATCATTTTAAGAGACAAGGCGACATTTTCGTAGACACTCATATTCTCTAAAAGATTGTAATCTTGAAAGATATATCCGATATTGAGCACACGCATCTTATCTTTGCCGTAACTGCCAACTTTTGGCATCTTTACTCCATCTATATAAATTGCTCCCGAATCGATTCTATCGAGTCCACCTACGGCATTTAGTAAAGTCGTCTTTCCCGATCCGGAAGGCCCCAAAAGAGCAACTAACCCCTTATCTTCGAATTCCAAAGAAGTGTCGTTTATTACATGTATTTCGTTTTTCTTATGTCTAAAAAAATACTTATTTACATTTTTGAGTGTTATCATATCTACACTTCCTCTCTATAAGTGCTCATCGCCGAATTTTTGAATAACTTGTGAGCATATCTGTTAGAGATCAACAAACTCATGAAAACCAAAACCACATAGATTGCCACATAATCGCCAAAATTGAAGTAAGTTACCAGATCTTCGATATATTTCCAATTCAAGATACCTGTCTTAGTCAAGCTGACGATTGTCAAGAACACAAAATAAGCTACATTTATATCGACAAATAATTCGATATTCAAAAGCTGTCTCGCAATCTTTTTCGTCGCGCCCAGTATTCTGATAGTCGAAAAGTAAATATTTCGCGATTTCAAAATTATCTTTATTATGAAGTAACAGATGAAGAACAATGCTACTGTCGCTCCGATGAACACTACATTGCGTATTATCTTAATAATTCCTGTAATTTGTGCATCTGGTTGAATTTGATTATCGCGTATATAATAGTGATCGTACCCCATTTTTTCCAATTTCTCTAAGCTTTCGGCATCTTTCTTCAAATCTTCCAAGAAGATGCTTATCTGATAATCACCTTTCGCAAATAACCTGTCATAATCGACTTCACTTACAAACAAAGTTCCATTCACATCATCCCAATTTTGTAATCCTAGAAGACTCTTATAATTACTTTCACTGATCGTCTCGGCAACTCTCAAAGTTAGAGATTCCTCATAGTATATATTCTTTACTTTCACATCGATCTGCTGATTTGTACAATCCATATTCTTACAATGATAACTGCAACCGGAATAAATATAGACTTCTCCTTCCTTTACGCGAGGATGTGATTTTATCGAGCGAATGCCTTCGCGTTCGTTTTTATCGAACATTGCAAAGATATCTTGATATCTATCGTTTATTTTATGAATAAACTTGTCCAAGAGATTTTTCTTTAAATATAAAGTCCCGATATAATCTTCATCGTCAGAATAGACTATGCCGACTATTTTGATTTTATCTATATCTTCACCCGTCATATTTTCTTGCAAAGTGAGTTTGTCACTCGACAAATCGTCTTTATAGAACGATAGTAAATCGGAAGTTTTTGAAACTTTCAATACAGCCTCGTCATCTCGCATAGGAAGTCTTCCTTCATCGATCACCATATTTTCCACTTCTTCTTTCACAAAGCACGGCATATAGATTCTGTAATCATCTGAAACTACTGCCCCCATCGCATCGAGAGCCAAATCGTTGGTGACGACAGACTTTACATTATCCAATTTGCCAAGATTGGCAATTTCTTCTTTATTAAATGGTGTTTTATCTTTTTTATTTAAGATGACTCTGTTCGGACTAGTCTCGTTGAATAGATAATTGTACCCTCCGAGCGAATCGGTGAAATCTTGTTTCTGCAACCCAGAATATTCCGAGAAAACCAACAAAGTTAAAAAGAAATATACCAAAAACAAAAGAGCAAACTTGATTTTGATGTTGAATGCATTTCTTATACCTAATAAGATTTTATTTACAAAAGTCAAATCGTGATAATCGACTTCGTCCGCTTTGCATTTGTCAAATTTTTGTAATTTTTTATCTTCTATGATTTTTCCATCGTTCATCGAAATCTTGCGTGTCGCGTATTCGCTCACCTGTTCGTAATTGTGGGTCACTATGACGACGAGCTTATCTTTCGATATCTCTTTGAGCAATTTCATGATGCTTTTGGCGCTAGCCACATCGAGATTACCTGTCGGTTCATCGGCAACAATTATCGGTGTATCTTTTGCGAGGGCACGAGCGATAGCAACTCTCTGCTTTTGACCTCCAGACAATTTTGAAGCTTTTGTATTGGCAAATTTACGCAGCCCGACCGTATCGATTATTTCGATTATTTTTTTTCTTGCCTCCTTCTTCTTATAGCCATTCAAAAGAAGAACCAATTCGACATTTTGATACACTGTATAACTATTTACCAAATTGAAATGTTGAAAGATATTGCCTATATATTTTCTCCGATAATTTTCGTAATCGACCTCCGTATAATGGCTCGTCTCCTCGCCATTTATGTACATCTCTCCTTCTTCGTACGAATCTAAACCGGATATGACATTCAATAAAGTCGACTTCCCGCTTCCCGATTCACCAGTTATGACGACAAACTCGCCCATATCCAACTCCAAGTTCAACTTCGTAAATCCACTAGAAATATTTGTCTTATTATAGTAGAATTTCGATACATTTTTAAGTTTTATCATGCTCATGATTCTCCGTCTTCCTTTCCCTTAAATATATCGTTAAAATCGCGATGTATATCTTTATAATTGTAGCCTAAAATGCATTCTAAATTGACGTTTTCCATGCTTTTATATATGTTGTGATCGATGTTGTCATCTATCTTTCGAAAATTCTCTATCAGCTTTTTGATTTCGATCCTTTTACCTGCCTCGTGTTCCGGTCTCTTTGTAAAATCACATGCACAATTTATGAACTCCAAGTCGTTATGACGCACCCAGTGTAATATGTCTTTTTCTTTGATCAATGTCATCGGTCTTATGAGTTCCAGTCCTTTGAAATTCGAGCTTTCAACTTTCGGGACCATCGTCTTCACTTCTGCACCGTAGAGCATCGACAACAAGGTCGTCTCGATGACATCGTCGAAATGATGTCCGAGTGCTATTTTGTTACATTCCAATTCTTTCGCTTTATCGTATAAATATCCCCTTCTCATACGTGCACACATATAGCAAGGACTCTCTTTGGCAATATGTTCTACGACTTTGAATATATCGGTATCGAATATTTCTACACTGAGATTCAGTATATGAGCATTCTCTTTTATTTTACTTAAAGTCGCTTCATCATACCCTGGATTCATGACCACATACTTTAATTCAAAAGGAAATTCTCCGTGTTTTGCCAATTCTTCGAGTAACTTGGCTAACAAAAACGAATCCTTTCCTCCAGAAATGCAGACCATGATTCTATCCCCTTCGCAAATCAAATCGTAATCTTTTACGGCTTTGACAAATTTGGCCCATATTTCTTTACGATAAGTTTTGATTATACTGCGTTCAATTTCTTTGTATCTTTCCATGAAATCCTCCAATTCGAAAATCACCTTAAGAGTACCATAAAGCCGAATCATATGCAACACTCAAAAATTAAGTTTTTGTACCACAAAAACGATAAAGTTGCAACGAACACCCGGCAGTTTTTTTCTTTTGTCAAAAAAATGCTCAAAATCATCACAAAAATGACATTTTTGTAAGTTTCTTCAAAAAAATTGCACTTTTAATTTTTTACACAATTTATGTCAATTGACCTTTATTCTATTAATTTAAAATAAAAAGAAGTCACCTAGACTTCTAACAATGTCCGTCACAGACGGTATTTTCTTTGTTCAATGCCTCCAGCATATTGTTGAAGATGACCCCTAGTTCGCTTTTTTGTAAATCGTCCAACTCGTCGAATGCAGTTTGAGTGCTCTTCAAAGTTACCGATCCAGTATGAGCATCGACGACTCTACCGTCTTTGACGGCCACGACCAATGGCACATATATTCTCTTCTCCTTCAATACATGCTCTACTCCATCCCCATCGGTCACTTTATAATTGTCGAGATAATCATCCAAAATATTCAATGCTCTGTAATATGCATTTTCGGCTTTTTTCGTCTCGACTGGCTCGTCATCCTGAATCGTGAAGGTATTTCGCAAATCGGTCATATCGACATAGAGAAGATTCGCCAAGCAGGAACAATTTACTTTTTCGAGTAAAGTTGGTAGTATGCCTCGACACCAAGGACAATTCGGCATGCCGAAGTAAACGAGCCCAGTTCCTTCCTCCAAAAAATCAACCGCCTCCGAAAGAGTCGCATATTTTACTTTATTTTTGCTGTCGATTTTTAAAGTTTGATATTCGCTTCCGTTCGCTGTTTTTTCACCGTTTAATTTTTCGTATTCGTTTTTAAACTTGACTTCATCTGCTGTACCACGATTACTACAAGCGACGACGATTGCCACGATTGCTACTACTAAAGCGAGAACGCCTCCGATAATTACTTTGTTATTTAGTTTTTCCTTCTTCACTCGTCATACCTCCATGAGCTCTGCTTCTTTTTCCTTTATTTTCTCATCGACTTCCTTATTGTATTTGTTTATCAGTTCCTGTATATCGTCGATGAGCCGTTTTTCTTCGTCTTCTGGCAATTCGTCGGCTTTTACTTTGTTATTTCCCTCTTGCCGAGCATTTCTAAGAGCCACTTTGGCATCTTCTCCCATGGCTTTTGCCTGTTTGACATAATCCCTTCTTTTGTCCTCGGTCAATTCCGGCAAAGTCAAAATTATCATCTCGCCATTATTCGTCGGATTGATTCCTAAATTCGCTTCCTGTATTGCCTTTTCGATATCCTTGAGAGTGCTTCTATCGAACGGTTTGACAAAGAGCTGTCTAGCCTCGGGAACTGTTATATTCGCGACCGCATTGAGAGCCGTCGGAGCTCCATAGTATTCGACCATTATGCCATTCAACATCCCAGGATTTGCTCTCCCAGCCCGAACTGTCGTCAATCGTTTCTCCAAAGTTTCGATTGCTTCTTCCATCTTTAATTCGACTTCATCCAAATGATTCATAAATAAATTCACCTTTTTCTATATGATTATTATAATAGAAATCTCCTCTTTCCGTCAACTCCAACTGTACCAAATTTCGTTTAAAATTCACAAAACACAAAATCCCAAAGAAAAAAGCTATAAATTCATCATAGCTTTTTCGTCATTTTCATCATCTGTTTTGCTTTTTGAGATAAGCTCCACCGACGAGGATTCCTACTAACGCAACTATACCACAGAAGATGTACGAACTTATTGTATCCAATGTCGGAGGGTTTTCCGTATCGCTCACATCTCTGTATGCCAAAGCATAAGTCGAAAATTTATCTGATTCGAATGACAAAGTTCCATCTTCATTCATCGATGCGTCTATTACATCGGAAGCACCATCGTGGTATCTGACGATATAATAAGTTCTCGTAATCTTTGAGTCCGTATTCTTTAAAGATTCAGGAATGGCAACTTTGAATTTGATTCTCGTGTCGATTGCTGTCAAATTTCCTATTATTTCCCCCGTATCTCTATCGATTACATCTAATGAGATATCCATGTATTGAGCCATTTTGGCCGTACTTTGACTTGCTGTAAGAGCCGTCTTCATACTATTCAAAACGTCTGTGTCCACTGCACTTTCTTCTTTATTGTTGATGGAAACTTTTATCTTCATGTGTTTAGCTCTTATACTTGTCGCTTGAAGAGCATTTACCAATGCTTGTCCAATTTCATTTTGATTCGTAACACCGACCATCACTTGACTCGGAGTACCAGAGTCAGATATGGTAGGTACTTCGATTTGCACTGTATTGTCGCCAGTATCTTCGACTACATTATAAACGTCGCCATCTACTTCGACCATATAACCGTCGGCCAAATACTCATCTTTGACTGTACTGGAATAAGTACCTCCCGAAATGGATGTTGCGAGCTGTCCTTTATACGAAGTATTGTCGAAACCGCCCGTTGGAGAAGTGACACCCAAATCCGCTAAAGTTAAAACTTGATAAGCATCTCTATTAGTCGCATTTGTTATGAATCTCGGTGTTCCAGAAATTGTGATACTTGAAGTTTGAGCAACTTTCGCCAAGTCGTAAAAGGCGACTGCACTACCCTTACCGTTAGTCACATTGAAATTACCACCAGAGATGTTTACTTCTAATTTGTTAGTCTGACCGGAAACATCAGTATTCATCGTACCACCTAATACGTATAATGCATCATAAAGCGGAAGATTTGTCGTCGTCTTATCGTAATGCTCTGCCAAATTGACTCCACCACTTCCAGCATTGATCGTACCGCCGGAAATATTTACAGTACCCATACGAAGCGCAATACCGCCATTCAAAGTTCCGCTTGTCATCTCCAAATTGGATGGCCCAGCCAAATAGATAGATGCTCCACTGTTGGTCGTTATCGTGCCGCCTTTTACTCTTACGGTCACAAAATTGGAAGTGGAACTACTTGCCAATCCGGAATACTTGGTGATGATAGAACCATCGTTGAGTGTCACAGTACCTCCACTTAGATATATGCCGTTTCCGTTTTCGTTTTTAAAAATACCACCGTCTATAGTTAGAGTCCCATATACACTCGCAAGAGGATTGTTTCCAGCCGTATCATTGCTGACGATTTGTCCATTAGTTCGACTATCGACAACCGTTACATCACCTCTTACGGCAACACCCTCCGTCGTCAATATCCATCCATTCAAATCCAATGTGATGCTCTTACCAGCAGGAAAAGTGACACTCTCTGTATAGTCTTTCGCAAGCTTTACAGTGCCGCCATCCAATGCATTGTCGATTTCACACTGCAAAGTCGTACACCCAGGTTCTGCAAGTGCATTCATTCCGAATAAACTGAAAGCTGTCAGTCCTAAGCCCAACATCTTGATCTTCTTAATTTTCTCCATTTCATTCTCTCCTAACTTACAAGACAATCGTACCATTTTACAAAATTAAAGTAAATGTTTTACTTGTTATTATGTCAATTTTTTACACGTGCGACGTAAATAAAAAGTAACAAAAGTGACAAGCTCACATTATTGATATAAATAATCTTTTAATATGTGTTACAATAATCTCGGTGAACATACATGAAGAAGATAAACTATAAGAAAATATCGAACAGAATTCTCTTTCTCATTTTAATTCTACTGAGTACAGTAGTCGTGTACACCATCGCGACAGGAATCATGTATATGAAAGACAGTAACCACGTGCAAAACGAACTCGAAGAAATAAAAGATTTGCTCGACATGGAAGACGACTTTGTCGATCCTATCGCCGAACCCAAAGAAGGAGAAATTTCCGAAAATTTGACAGACATCGATCGAACTGGCATCTATTGGGATTATTTAAATACTGACCTTCTAAATGTCGATATACCGACTCTTCGCAATAAAAATTCCGACACAAAAGGTTGGCTTCAAGTCAAAGGCACATACGTAAATTATCCGTTCGTTCAAACTTCGAACAACGAATACTACCTGACTCATTCTTTCAATAAGACGACCAATGGGGCTGGCTGGGTCTTTGCCGACTATCGAAACAACTTCGACGAACTGGACAAAAACACCGTCATCTATGCTCATGGCCGTTTCGATAAGACGATGTTCGGTTCATTAAAAAAAATCTTCGATCCAAAATGGCAAAATGATCCTCAAAATCATTTTGTATATTTATCGACCGAAGAAGAAAACACACTTTGGCAAGTTTTCAGTATCTATCACATTCCGACGACGTCAGATTACATCAAAATTCAGTTCACAAACGACGAAGAATTTCTAAGCTTCACCCATAATCTTCTCAATAGAAGCATATATGATTTCCATACGGCAATAAACGAAAGTGATAAGATTCTAACACTTTCTACTTGTTTGAACAACGAGGATAAAATCGTCTTACATGCCAAACTTATCAAAAGTGAAATGAAATTTTAATTTTAAGCATCTAAAAACTACCTTCTTAATTGGTAGCTTTTTATTGAGATTCTTTTGATTTATCCCAACTTGTAGTGGTTCCCGGATGACCCATCTCCGTCAACAATGGCGACATCAGATGCCAGAAAAACCGTCGGGCGGACTGCAAAGGTGAAGTATGCACCGGTGCTGTAGCTCAGAGAACCGTCTGAGTACACGAAGAACTCGCTGTTCGCAATGCCGGAAGCTTTGGCATGTGGGGACAAAGACCATTGAGATATTCCACTTTTAAATAACCAGCCGGTTGTTGGTGTTCCCCCTTGATTGGTTTTACAATTATGTCCTTCTGTATAACATATATTATCTACTCCATTTGCATATGTATATACATAATCACTTGGATACATTAATCCTACTTTTGCTATTATATTTGTACTTCTTATTTCACCACTGCAATTTCCTGTAGTAGTACAAGTAGTCACTCCTCTCTCAAAAGTATAACAATCTGGACCTCCGAATCCTAAAGTTATACTTGCACCTCCAAGATACCATTTAACATTTGCAACTTGTCCTTGTGCAGTTACATTTAGTCCTTTTATTGTGGAAGTGCTCGTATAACTTCCCGTTTGGTTATAATAATCTCCATTTAGCAAAGCTTTTAGGCTCGCTGTACTCCATTCATTTGAACCTTTAGAATCCAATTTAAGGTCCCCAATAGATTCATCGCGGATTATTTTCATCAGTTGTTCTTTTTCTCCATTTTCAGTTTCAGTTGTGAATACTCCTATTATTCTCCATGTTTCATCATTGAAATCTATATAATTGTTTGGTGTGTTCCCTATATAGCGGTAATCCGTTAAAGCTTCTGTTTGCTCTGTGGCTGGATGGCTAAATGCAAACATCTCTCCTTTATTACTGGAATTATAATCTGTTATACTTGCATCATTGGCTTTGGCTATTAACATATTTGCAGATTCGTTTACCTTTTTTTCTTTTTCAAAATACAGATTGCATTCTGATTTATTAGACGTACTCATGCTTATAGCTTTAGTCTCTGCATTTTGGGATAACGTCCCTCCATTAGTACATGTGCTCTTCTCGGTGTTTAGAACATAGCCATCTGTCGGAAATTTATTCGAAGAACTCAAAGCATATTCTCCATCGGCGCCTTCCAAGTAGACAGCCAAAATTTTTCCATTTTGATTGTCGATGTCGTTTCCCAATTTACTAAAATCCACTTTATTAAC
>CAZKKM010000027.1:0-10401 GCA_964553435.1 uncultured Muribaculaceae bacterium
CCTTGCTTTTTCTTTAGTTTCTTTTAAATATTTCTATTTAATAATTCAATCATTAAAAAGCTAAATTATCATAGTCTGAAATTCTTAGAATGTTAATTAAAGATTATTCTGTTGATAAAATTTTAAATAAGGATTTAGAAGAACTCTATGTAACTATCAATGTGGTTTCTAGTAATCTCAATTTTTAAAAAAACTGGTTACTTCTGTACTTCTTAAAAATACATGGCATATACTATTGAGCTCACTGACAATCAACTTTTCATCATCTATAGGAGTATAAAATAACTCGTGCTTATTCGAAAAATGTACGGTTTCATTCGATGATTCGTTAGTAAAATTACTTCCAACTACGACATTGCTTATTTTATATTTTTTAATGTACATTTTATATAAATCTATATCATTGTAAGTAACATTTTCTAATACTGGTTTTATATATAAAACCACCGGTATATTTTTCTTTATTAAATCGAAAGTTTTAAATCTATCTTCGATTTTTTCCGTATTTTTTTCTATTTTATCGTGCATTGAAATGGTACTTGAACTAACAAAAATAATGAATTGTCCATGATACTTTATAAACGGTAAAATATCAGATATTTCCTCTTCGCGAATCTGTCTTTTCGTAGACAATTGTACTTGATTTCCATTGCATAAAAAGTATTTGATTAACTTTATCGTTTCGAACTTGCTCTTTCCTTCCCAACATTCGGAAAAACAACCGAGAGTTATCAAAGTATTGATAGATAGATTAAAATCGGACTTTTCTAAAAATGTAACGATTTCTTCCATAGACATTATTTTATTTCGTTTTTTCTTATTACTATAACCCAATTTAGGCAAATAGCAATAAGAACACTCCCCTACACATCCTAAACTTGTATTGATAAACAATCTAGTTTCATCATTTGCATATAAATAACCATTATCCAACATAATTAAAATCTCCTTATTTTTTTCTGTGACACAGTTTTAAAGTTTTTTATTGTAATTTATCAACGTACAATAAGGTATTAAATGCCCCTTACTTTGGTTACTACATAAATATCGATTTGAACATATCGAAACATATTATTTTCTTCTACCTTCATCATTTATATTTAATAATACAAACTAATTATAATATAATACTAAATTTTTTTCTATAATGAAAAATGTTCCTTTTCTCGTAAATTTTTCAAATTAAAAAAAAAGTTCGAGAAGTCAAATGCTTATCGGACTATTAGACAACGATGATTCGACATAGACTCTATCGATCATTTCCTCGATGTACTCACAACTCATATCCTTCAATCTGCTGTTGATGCGTTTCGTTCTATTTTCGACATTTTCGAGTTCAATTTCCCCATCGACTATGTTATCGGGCATATAACCCAAAGTATTCAATGTCGAGGGGAAAACGTCTATTAATGAGTCTAAAAACTTTTTTTCCTTATTGGCATAAAATCTGAGTCGTCCCAAAGTCTCTCCATCAAAATAAGAATATAGACCGTACTGATGCGCCTTTTCCTTTTTTCCACCTGACGAATTGAAATAGTATATTCCCGGTCTACGTGACTCACTTCCTACACATACGGCAAAATTATAACTCGCATTATGGATCGAACACTTTAAACGAATAGAGATGTCATTCCCACCAGTCAAACCGCAACGAAGATACAAAATGCTCTTCGAAATATTCGCATCGAACACTTCCAAATTGCCTCCGGGTAGACGAGTTATAAAAGAAATCATCTCATCATCTTCATCGAAATGAATAGAATTCGGTTCGATTACGAAACCGTTCAAGATGCGTAGACAATTCTCGATAACCTGCTGATCTAAACCGAGAAACTTCTTAAGAGAATACATTAAATACATTGTAGAATCGAACTTCATGACAAAATCCCCTTTTTCCTGATCGCTATTCTAAATAAATTTCACTATTTTGTCAAGTATCAGCGCACCAATGCTTTGAATTGATCCAACGTATATCCGCGATTGACATACATTCTTTTCAAAGTGTATCGATTCAAATTGCCTGGATATTCCACTCCGTTTATTGTACTCAAAGCATATTTGTAATACTTGCTACTGATGTCGATGACACGCGAATCGAAGCTTCCTGTCGGGTAGGCGATGACATCGATCGGTTTACCTGTCATAGCCTCCAAAGTTTTCTTGCTTTCGCTGAGCTCATATTCGATATCGGTATTGGACAAGGTAGCCAAAGACTTGTGTGACACGGTATGTGATCCTATTTCGATGAGTGGAGAATCGCTCATTTCTTTAGTCATATCTGCTGTCATATACACACTTCCACCTATCCATCCACTTATCATGTACACGTTGGCTTTCATGTTGTAGCGCTTCAAAACCGGAAATGCATTCGTATAGACATCCCGATACCCATCGTCGAATGTGATGATGATGGGTTTAGAATAGTTACTGGCATTCGCAATCTCGCTCGCAAACAAAGGAGTATATCCGTTCTCGGACAAATATTTCATCTGGGCTTCAAAATCGGCTCTTTTTACGAAAAGATTTTGTATACCCCAAGGTTCATCTAATATACCGTGGTAACATAGTATCTTTACTATCTTGTGAGTAGCATATGTAGGCACGATCACTTCCTTCGAAGCCTTCATATTCAATCCATATTTCTTTCCAAAAGCCTGTATCTTAGTAAGAACACCATCATCTTTACAAACGTATTCTCCGTTTTTTAGATAATACTTCCCCTTATTTGAAGAAAAATACTCGAGTTCGCCCTTTAAAGAAGAAAGACTTCCGAGGTATTCCTCTCTCTTTAATTGTTCATCTTCCAAATTTTGTATGAATTCGTGGCTTTCATAAATATCCTCGAGAGTTTCTAGATCAAATCCGCTTAAGTCGAAACCTTCGAAAGTTCTCTTTAATGCAGCCAACTTTTCGGAACTATATTCGTTCATCTCTTCATCGATGAGATTTTCTAACTTCGTTATTCCATCCTTATCCAATTTTTCGTCAGTAAAAATTTTTTTGACAAAGTCATCGAACGCAATTCTCTCGTTTTTACTACTTTCGATATTCACTTCGTTGAATGCACTTCTGATATCGTCGTCACAATCATCGAGCACGGTTTTTTCCAAATAGAAATCGAATTTTTCTTTGGTATGTGCAACAGCATCTTCGTGGGCTCTTTTCTCTTCTTCTCTTTTCAATACTCCTCTTGTAAAGACGATCCCTGCACATACTAATGCTAAAGCTACGATAAAAGTTATCCTCTTTACAAATTGTTTCTTTTTCATAAGCTTACCCTTTTCTTTCTCATCTTTCATTGTCCTGTATAATATTTCATATCGTCCTTGTCATATACGACTAAAGTGACTTCGATGTCGACATTTTCTACACATTCGCGAAGTTTTTCAAAAACCACTCTTCCTGTTTTCTCATGAGTAAATCCATAGATCCCCGTTCCCATACATGGAACTAAAATTCGTTTATATCCGAGCATCGCCGAACCATTGACTATATTCTCATATGTTCGAAGTAACAACCTAGTCGCCTCATCTTCATCATCGTAATCGAACAATCTCGGCCCTTGAGCGAACATGATATCTCTTTCGAGTGCAAAGCCAGGTGTCACACGAATTTCTCCGACTTTCATACAATTGTCTTGAGATTGATAACTCAAATTATACGTCCTTTGAGTATATTCCTCTAACTCGCGAACTCCCGCTTTGTGAAATATCGCACCACATACTCCCGAACCACACACCATCTGAGGATTTGTCGGATTTACGACTAAATCGCAGTTTTCCAAAAATTCCGAAGACAGAATGTCACCGGCAACTATTTTCAATTTTCCCATTTTGAACCTCATCTCTTGCTTCTATTTTACACCACCCGAACTAACTTTTAAAGAAAAAAATCGCTTGTGATACACTTTTCCTTCCATCTGAGTTCTCTTGTTTTCTAAAAAAGTATTCTCTCAAATATCTATCGAAATAGACCTCGTTTAAAATCATTAAAAAAACCTCCTACTCTTTCCGGAGATTTTCTTCATATTTTCTCTTTCTCTTGGCCAAAATGAAACTCCAAGCGACTCCCAGCCCACTGATGAGAACGAACAAATAAAAATTTATACCGCGCGAAATTATCATCGCACTTCCGAGCAATTCTCCGAAGAACATCTTGAACATTATCATGAAAGATCCCTCGGACACACCGACCGCGCCCGGGAAAGGCAAGGAAGCTACTGCCACGTAAAGTACGGCTTCCATAGAAACGATGGTAATGGCTCCTGACCCACTCAAGCCGAACGACAAATAGACAAAATATGGTACAGCATGATAAGCAGTCAACTGGATGATGTTCGTAAACAAGACTCTCACCAATATCGACTTGTTCTCTTTCAAATATATCGAGCAACGATGATACTCTTCTATTTGATCTTGAAAAGCCTGTTCGAATTTATCTACTTTGGAATACTTGAAAAATCTCAGTAACTTCGTTATTCCCGACACTATTTTGAGAGCCAATTTCTTGGAGAAGATGACGACCATGAGTGCCGAAACGATCACGAGATTTATTCCGATACCCAAAAATACTAGATATCGAAGATTGCCCAGTTTATGAACAATGATATTGAAATTCAGAAAAAATCCGATGAATGCCAAGAGTCCTAAAGCAAATTGATAGCCCATGAGTTCGACGAGCAAAGCTAAAGTCGAATGAGGTACGGGAATATCGTCTTTGTTCATAAAATATATTTGAGCCGGTTGCCCTCCCGTCGAAGATGGTGTGATAGAACTAAAAAAGAATCCGATCAACGAGTAACGAAATACTTGTCGCAATGTCAATTTGTCACCCAAATTCTTGAGTATTAAGCGAACATTCAAAGCTTCTGCTAAAAGAAACACGAACATACAGCAAATTCCAAGAGTGATATAAAGAGGATTGGCATGCTTTAAATTGTCTATGAAAGTACCAAAATCGTTTTGTTTGAATACTATCGAAAACGTGACTATTATCAATATCACGAATATCGAATATTTCAATACATTGCCGAGAATTTTCTTTTTGTCTTTATTCATATTGTAGTTCCCTTCTCTTAAAATGATACGACCACTCAAAACATTCTTCTAAAAGAATTTCGAATGCATTTCTTCGTCTTTTATGGTACACTTCTATTATATCGCCATACAAAATGCGTTTCAATCTTTTTTCTTTGACTGTTTCAATATCGAATTTCATCTATTCACTTCTTTCTTACAGATGCTCACGAGAATATCGTTTTCAAAAAAACCAAATACCCACTACTTTTCTCGTAATATAATTTTACAACATCAACCGAGTTGCATTCTACCAACTATGAGTTGAAACTTGTCGCTCCTCGGTTGCATTTTCAAAATCAACCTCATTTTAACACATTCGAGTGACAGGTGAGTGACATCTATATAAAAAAAGTTTACACTGCGATCTGTGTAAACATCAAAGCAAATCACGATCGCCGTCAAAATTCTTTCTTAGAATAAATTCTTCTCGATAACGCATAAGAGCCGAAAAAGAAGACGATCATCAAAAGAGGTAGCAAAAATCCCATACAACTTTTTAAATTGGATAAAGTTCCCTCCGGAATTCTTACTGCTGTAAAAAAGAGAACTGCAATTGTCGAAAACCCAAATGATGCCGCGATAATGATTATTCGAGCCTTTTCGAGTCCGAATTTGAATATGACGGGAATCATGATCTCTACGACAAACAAACCGCTCGCCGTCCCGGCCAAAGTTGCCACAAAACTCTCTGTTAAATCGAAGTTCCCTTTGATTATACCTAAAATCGATGCCATGATCATCGCAAAGACGAAAGCTGCTGCTATCATGATGAGAACGATGCCATACTTGGCTTTGACCACATTGTCACGCGAACCTGGCAATGTAATCGCATAAGCATCCCATTTATTGTACTCATCGTAGCTGAAAGTCGAAACACATAGTATTGCCATCATAAACGGTCCGATAAAAGACTCTGCTCCCGTCGAATTCAAACTACTTAATATATAGATGACTATCAACATCAAAAATGTCTTCATGTTCTTTTTTAGTATTGCCAAATCTTTTTTAATTAAACCTTTCATAATTTCTCACCCTTTATTTCGAGAAGCATCAAATCTTCCAAAGTGACATTGTCGATCACATGATCTTTATATTTTTTTCTATTTTTTTCAACATTGGCGATCAAAATATCGTAGCTATAACGGTTTTTCTTAAAAGCAATTATATCTTTTCGATCTATCTTATCGAAGCTGTCGAGATCGCATTTCAATATTCCATATCCCTCGATTATTTCATCTCTTGTCTCATTCAAGATGATCTTACCTTCGTTTAAAAAGATTATTCGATCGGCGATATGTTCGAGATCGCTAGTGATATGAGTCGAGAGTAAAATCGAATGTTCTTCATCCTGAATGAAGTTTAAAAATATATCCAATACTTCGCTGCGAACAACAGGATCTAATCCAGTCGTCGGTTCATCCAAGATCAGCAACTTTGGATGATGTGCAAGAGCCGTCGCTATCTCCGTCTTTTTGCGCATTCCCTTCGACATAGTCTTTAGCGATTTGTCTTTGGGAACTTTAAAATCGGCCAAATATTTGTCGTAAGCCTTCTCATCCCAAGTATCCCAGATGTTCTTCATGATCGAGTTGATATCCTCAGCATCGAGTATTTCTGGAAAGAACATGTTGTCGAGAACCACACCTATCTCACTATTCTCGCCGGGCTCTTTATCCAATATTTTTATACTTCCTTCGTCCGTGCGTATTATTCCGAGAAGCGACTTGATGAGAGTCGTCTTTCCCGCTCCGTTCTCGCCGATCAAACCGACAATCTGCCCACCTGGAATCGCCAAATCTATTTTTCCTAAAGTAAAATCGTCGTATTTTTTAACGATGTTTTTAATTTCTATTATATTTTTCATAGTTTATCTCCATAAAATATTTTTAACAGCTCAATCAAATCTTCACATTCGATATCGGCCCGCTTGGCAATCATTACTGCTTTTTCCAAATGTTCATCTATATCTTTTTGAAGCCTCTCCTTGACCAAAGCCTCATTTTTCTCAGCGACAAACGTTCCTTTGCCCTGAATGGAAACGATATATCCCTCTTTTTCCAACTCATCGTATGCCCTTTTGACAGTCAACACACTAACCCTTATATCTTGAGCTAATGCTCTTATCGATGGCAAGGTTTCATCGACGACGAGCTCATCTTCCAATATTTGAGTGATGATGCTCTTCTTGATTTGTTCATAAATTGGTACGGGACTGCTGTTGCTGATTATCAATTTCATGGAATGCTCTCCTTTCTGCATATACAGTATATAACACTATAATACAGTTTGTCAAGTGGCCAAAATAAAAAAGAGTTTAATCTTTTCTCTTATAATACTTGACAATGAAGACCGTTTCTCTTCGATCGGATTCGACTTCCAAAGAACCACCGCTTTTAGAGATGATAGATTTAGCTAAAGAAAGACCTATTCCCACACTTTGCGCGCCAGCATTCTTTCCACGATAAAACCGTTCGAAGATATGAGGAAGATCGTCTTTGTCGATGGGAATTCCATTATTATGTATGGATACCTTCGCATAAATCTTATTCTCTTCGAGTCTTATTTTGACCGTACTTCCACTTTCGGCATGCTCTATGGCATTTTTAACTATATTAGAAAAAGCCTCCACCTGCCAACGAAAATCACAAATTACATTTCGCTTTATCTCGCCTTGTATGACTATATCGATGCCTTTCAAATCGGCAAGGACGGACACATTCTCGATGCTAGCCTCTACGATACTCTTCACCTTCTCTGGTCTTTCTATGAACGAAACTGTCCCCGTATCTAGTCGCGACAACTTCAATAGAGTTTGAATGAGAAAATTCATGTTCCCTACTTCGCGATTGAGCGACCGCAAAAACTCTCCTCTATGTTCATCATCCATATTTGGATTGTCGATGAGATTGTCTAAAGAAATGCTCATCGAAGCGAGCGGTGTTTTCAATTGATGCGATATATCTTCCAGAGACTTTTTTAAAGTTTCCCTACCTTCTAAAGCTTGCTCTTTTTGTTCTCTCAACATGATCGTCGTCTTATAAAGCTCATCTCTCAAAATTGAAAGTTCATCTTCGCTCATCGTCGAAACATCGATAGAATAATCGCCTCTATTGATCTTCTCGATAAGTAAGGTGATATCGTTTATCTTTTTCTCTTTCGAAATGATATAAACGATATATACTATCGAAATCGCCAACACGACCATTCCGGTCATGATAGCATTATGAATGATAAAACTCGCATGAAGTTCATCATTTTTTAAAACCGCCGCTTCCTCGTCGATGTCGATTCCATAAACTTTGAGAATGTTCGACTTGTAAGAGCTTTTATTGTTTAAAATGTCGATTAACTCTTCTGTCGATATCTCTGGATACTTATCGCGCACTTTTTCCAAAATACCACCGACATAGAGATTGAAATTCTTTCGATAAAATCTATATTCGATATTGAAAACGATTGCATCCAAAATGATCGATGCTATTCCGACTATTATAACCACCACGAGGCACTTTTTAAAACCTATTTTATTTTTTATCGTCATCGATTCTATAACCTATACCTTTCAAAGTCACGATTATATCGCTTCCGATTTTTTCTCTTATGCGTTTGAGATACACGGTGAGAGTATTATCTTCGATGTCGTTTCCGGTCCATTCCCATACCTTGTCTATGATAGTATTTCGTCTTACGACCTTATTGATGTTGGTAAACAAAAGATGTAAAATCTTCAATTCCAATGCCGTAAGCTCCAAAGGGTTCCCGTCTTTGTAGACGACCATCTTGTCCAAATCGAACTCGATATCTTGCACTTTTACTATCGTATTGGCATTCCTTCTGCGCAAAATTTTTTCGACCCGAACCGACAATTCTCTCGCACTAAACGGTTTAGTTAGATAATCTTCGGCTCCTTTACTAAGACAGCTTACGATAGTCTCTTCGTCATCTTTGGCAGTCAAGAAAATGGTCGGAACGTTCATAGGTTCGACCACTTTCTCGTAAAATATACATCCATCACCATCGGGTAAAGATATATCTAATATGATCACATCAACGCACTCTTCGTTCAAACGACTCTGAGCAGTTTTCACATCTCCTGCGACGACGACATCGTATCCTTCGCTTGCAAACGAATATTTTAATCCATTGGCTATGGCCTCATTATCTTCGACTAACAATATTTTCGCCTGTTTATCGCTTGTCATTTCTATCTTCTCCATTCAATTCGTAAAGAGAACTTTCTCCGATTTGTATTGTCTTATTATGAAAGATAATATGACGAATATGTAGACTATCGAAGAGATGAACATCAATGCAATGTAGAGAATGTTGATATCCCCATTTACTATATCCGTAAACAGCAAAGTAAAGTTCAAGAAAGGTACGATTGCCAAAACGGCACTCGTCTTGATTTCTACCATGAACGCGATCATACTAGGGAAAAACGAGATGAAAGTAAGTGGTGTCAAAGCACTTTGAGCCTCTTTGAAAGTTTTGGATTTCGATGCTATGGCTATGCACAATCCACTTATCAAGAAAGAATATCCCAAGATGACGATGAGCCCATAAATGAGACTGCCCACGGACGGTATCAAATTGACACTCTCATATATATCGAACATGCCGTTTGCAATGCCGAGAGACGCGACCATCAAAATGAGACTCAAAATTCCTGTTATAATGGATGATATCGAAACACCCAAAAATTTACCGACGATTATATCTTTACTTTTTATTGGAAAAGTAAGTAAAGTTTCGAGAGTGCCTCTTTCTTTTTCTCCAGCCGTAGCATCTGTAGCAGGATAAGTAGCCGATACAGTGATGGCCATGATGATAAACAAGAATGAATAAGTAGTTATGTATTTGGCAAAATAATTCGAACTAGCCTCCTGTGCATCATCTTTGGCATAACCGTAGGTGATGATGTTCAAAACTTCCTCACTTGGGACCTCATATTGAGCCAAATAGACCGATTGCAGATACTGCTTATAAGCCTCAAAATAAGAATTCACCAAAGCCTCAGAATATGTGCTCTTTTCATCTTGATTTGAATGAAATACATAATTGGTATCTTCCTTCGTCACATAAAGATCCAACTCTTCATTTTCGTATAGATCGGCAAGATTCTCTTCGGTTCCAGTTTTATAATCGATTCCCATCTCGTCGAGAATGGACTTTTCGACATCGCCAAGTTCATATGCGAATCCGATGTGGTTGTAATCTTCTATCGGCTTGTTTATCTGCATATCGAAAAGTGCCGACATTCCCATTACCAAAAGAGGTATCATGATCGGAATGATGAGCATCATTGCCAAAGATTTCTTAT
>CAZKKM010000027.1:10411-17530 GCA_964553435.1 uncultured Muribaculaceae bacterium
CCGAAACATTTCCCTGAGCTCTTTTTTAAGTACGACTCCTACATTACTTTTCATTTTGAATTCCTCCTATCAAAGCGAAAAATGCATCTCTCAAATTGGTCGTCTTCGTTTTCGCGAGTATCTGTTTAGGTGTACCTGTCTCGATGACATTCCCTTCGTGAATAAGCAAAACTCTATCGCAAATGTTTTCCGCCTCTTCCATATAATGAGTAGAATACAAAATTGTCTTGCCGTTGTCGCGTTCCCTCTTTATAAAATCCAAGATTACCTGACTCGAAATGATATCTAGACCACTCGTCGCTTCATCTAATATGTAATATTTAGGATCGTGGACCAAACATCTGGCGATGTTAACTCGCTGCATCTGTCCCGTCGAAAGCTTCTCTATTTTGTTGTAAAGAAATCCCTTCATTCCAAGTGTTTCGGAGATTTCATCGATTCTCTTCTTCGCCGTATTTTCATCGACTCCATAAAAATCACAGCACATTTGCATCAACTCATGAGAAGTAAAATTCTGATAAACTTTGGTATTCCCGGAAAGATAGGCCAAGTTTTTCTTGATCTCCAGCTCGTTTTCCGCATAATTTTTTCCGTCGAATTCGATCTTTCCTCCAGTCGGTTCCAAGATTCCTCCTATCATTCTGAGCAATGTCGTCTTCCCTGCCCCATTCGGTCCCAAAATGCCGATTATTTCCCCATCATTTGCTTCGAATGAGATATCCTTATCGGCCCAGAACTCGATCTTTTCTTTCTTTGCTGTCAATTTCGTAAACTTCTTGGCAGCATGTTCAACCTTTAACATGTTATCCTCCATATTTCTTTTTGCATTCCTCTTATATCGAATGACTAAACAAAATTATACTATCTTTTATAACTCTACGCAAGCTGCTTGCCACAATAAAAAACTCAAAACTTTAACGAAGAATTGAGTTTTATAAAGGTGATTCTCATCACTTGAATAAGTTGACAGATCCGTTTACCTCAAATTCATCTTGCGATTTGATAGAAATCCTATCACCTTTTGTATATTTGCCCGACTCGTAAATGAAGTTGTCCATCGAACCGTTGTACTTGCCGCCCGTATAGAGATGATATACTCCATTGACTAATTTATCGCTGCTCAATACCAAAGTTTTAAACTGTTCCTGAGCCACGAAAGAGATTATCGCATCGCCCGACTCGTTCGTCAAAGTAACCAAAGTGCCTCTCTTTATTGGGGAAGAAAGATCGAAACACAGAGAATTTTGAAGCGATGAAATCTTGGGAGATTCCAGCATATCGGACCCAAGTGCGATGATCGTTCCACCATTTATGACGTATCCCTCATCGGTATCTATACCCGCATCTCCTCCAACCACAGATCCAATTGTATAGACAGTTCCGCCGTTTAATACGGCATCTTTATTCGAATCTATACCGTCTCCAGATGCCCTGATGAAAATCGTTCCACCATTTATCGTTATTGTTCCGCCATCACCTCCGGCATTGAGTCCGTCATCCACCGATTCTACATATATGTTCCCGCTCTCTATCGTGATATTCTCGTTTTCGGTAGCTATTCCTTCGCCCTCTTCTTGGCGGCCATATATTTTCAATGAACCGTCACCTCTTATCGTCAAGTGTCCAAGAGAATATACACACGCATCGTACTCGCTTGATCCTCCATCACTCAACGAGTTTTCACTTCCCTCGACAAGTTCGATGATGAGATTTTCTTTCGATGTGTTGACGATAGCCGCGGTCGTATCGTTTTTTATCGATACTCCATTCAAACGAAGAATTACTTCACCGTCAGCATCGATCAATACGGTATGCTCGAAATTTCCCTCGAGTATATATTCTCCTGCTTCGCCAATTGTGACATTCGAGTCGTAATCATTCAAATCGATATCGTGTGAGACCGTTTTTATTCCTTCCACAACATCTTCTTTCTTAGTTATCTTTTCACTCTCTTGTATACCTACTTTATCGTAAACTTGAACATTGACAATAGACAAAAATAAAACACCTACAACTATGACAGTCGACTCGACGAAAATCATCGTCCTTTCCCACGATGTAAAAACCTCTTTATATGTTTTCACATTGGCCCGTGACATTGCGAAATATACGATGACACATCCGATGGCTAAACACTCGATACCCACGAGAAGATAATAAACCGAGTTTTTCTTTTCGAGCTCCATAGGAACTTCTTTCCCCATGTTCTTTTTAGGCTCAGAATCTCCTAATTTTCTTCCATCATCTTCGATAGGCATCTCCGTTTTCTCATTTTCGCTGGGCGGTTTCTCCCTTTCCTGCATGATAGGAACTTTTCCGATTTCCACACCGAACTCACTTACACTCGTCACAGTCCAAAAAAGTCCTCCTATACTGACGATTAGTATGACGACTGCCAATAAATTTTTCCATATTCGTGACATATTTTTCCTTCCTTTCTTCTCAAATCTAACAATTTTTTATGTAAATTGTGCGAACAAACTGTGAACCGATAATCAAACTTTCATGAAAAAAGAGTGAAATCTCACTCCCGATCTAATTCTCCTTTATGATTCGTCCGGCTACGACCGCACTCGCTAGTCCAGACAAGAGCGGTACAAAACTGCCACCAAGATGACCATCTTCGAAGATTACTGACTCCAATATCTTCAAGTCACACACATATCCGGCGACATTTAATACACCCAAAACTGCGATGAAAACTACCGTCAACTTCGTTTCCTTTTTCATAAGTTTCCAAAGTCCTTTCTGGATAATACAGTTCCATTATATTAAAATCCTATCGTCATTGTCAACAGTCCTTTTTTGTAATATTTGCTGTTTTCAACTGTTATTTCTTTATCATATAGATGAAGACACCACCTATTTATCGAAGATTATATATTTTCATTTCTGATTGTCTCGATAGTATTTTGTTTGCCGATTTTCGTGATGGAAAAATGCATGATGATGAACACTATTACGAATACGAAACATATCGAGATGAAGATTGCCATCCACGGAATTTGGAAACTTGTCTCGATTTTCATATCGAATGCATCGTGTATGAACCATGCTCCGATAAGTCCAGCCGCTATCCCATACATCAAGGATTTCGCACTGTAGAAAAGTGTTTCCAAATTGATCATTCTCGAAAATTCCGTCTTCGTCATGCCGATGCTTTTCAGCATGGCGAACTCTTTCTGTCGCAATTCCATGTTCGAAGTTATCGTATTGAAGATATTAGTCACACCGATGGCCGTGATGACAGCGATGAATCCGTAGAGGAATATGCTCACTATCAAAGAAAGAGCTCTATTGGACTTTTGTTCAGCATCTATATTGACGACACCCAATCCGGACTTATAAGTGTTGATAGCACTCACCAACTTCTCGGAATTATCGGATTGAATCGAAATCCTATAAGGTACCAACGGCAAGTCTTCGAAATACTCTTTATTTACTATCATCATACCACCGTTGAAGCCATAATTCTCGAGTCCATAAGGTTTTACTTGAGTGACCGCGGCGATTTCCAGATTGAACTCCTGATCGTGAAACTGAGATTCGAAGATCTCTCCTTTCTTGTAATCGTAACGACGAACTTTGTGTTCTTTTCCACTCTCATCTGTAAAATCAACTTCGTCGGCAAGTATACCTTTATCCTTTGCACGATCGTAATCGATGCCTATTTTGTCCGCATACTTGTGGAAAGTCGCATCATCTAAGGCGAAGAGAAGTGTTTGCATATATTCTCGCCCAGTACATTCCCTGCTACCGCTTACACGAGAATCGCAAGACAATACTTCGTTTTCTATTTTTGTAATCCTATCTATATCGAAAACTTTTAAATAATCGTCGCCACTCGACATAACTTCGTAAACCATATAGAATTCTCGAACATTATCTAAACTTCTGATTCCCATTATCTCCTTCTGTGATAATCTTCGAACACTACCCAAAGAGACATTATAATCGTAATCCTGATAATAGCTTCCCGTCATTTTAAAGGCATCCGTCAAAAACGAATTGAGTGCAATGAAGATGAACACACTCACTGTCAAAGATATGACTGTCGTTCGATATTTCTTCTTGCTGCGTTTTAAATTCTTATAAGCGAGAACACCACCCGTTTTGAAAACGTGCTCGATTATAGCGGGAGTTCTCATGTTTTTGGCTGTCAAAACGACATCCTTTGAGTTGCGTAAATTGTCGATAGGACTTATGCGGCTAGCTTTTCGTGCAGACTTGATGGCCGAAAAATATATCGTAATCACACCCAAAACGACGGCGACGACAAAAGGCATTAATGATACTTTAAAGACCAGCCCGCCGATAAATCCCATAGGAAAATCCTTCAAAATTATGTTTACCACTTTGACGATAACAAAATCCGCGAACACACCCGCCAATAAACCTAAAGGAATGCCCACAACTCCCAAGATGAATGCTTCGATGAGCACACTCTTCTTTATTTGTTTTTTTGTCGCTCCGACACTCGAAAGCATCCCTATCATCTTAGCCTTTTCGGTCGTCGAAATGGCAAAAGAATTTCTTATGCAGAACACACTCGTGACGACGATTATGAAAAGGACGATTCCGACAACAGTATATAACATAGTTATCGTTTCATCAGAAAAGGCGAATATCTCCCAACGCAAAAGCTCATAATTGGTCACTATATTATAAGTTTCCGCTGAAGCTTTAGTCGGTGTATCGAACTTACCTGTAGCATACAAACTCGAAAGAAAAGTCTTTCCATCATGTGGATCATTCAAAGCGACATAGGCATTCAAAACAGAAGAAGTATCCTTTGTCGTCAAAATCGAATAGAAAGCCGAAGTATCTTCTCCACCGTAAGAATAATTAGTCTGACAATATAATCCCGAGACGATTCCTACGACCTCATATTTCCTATGAACAGCTTCCACGATGCTCTCTTTGGTATCATCAGTGTACGGATTGCCTTCGTGTAAGATATAACCATCCTCGGTCATTCTCTTCCCAAAATCCGCCTCTATCGTGTCGCCTATTTTGATACCGGCATCCATCGCCAAACCACTGGGAATGACGACTTCCATTTGATTCACAGGCTTTCGTCCTTCTAAAACGATATATGGAAAATAATCGAAATAATTTGTCGATCTGACCGTCAAATATGCATGTGGATGATTAGAAACTTCGATGAGACCTGTCCCCATCTCGTATATATCCATGATACTTTTGACGGTTCTATTGGATTTGACCGTATTGTATGTATCGGTATCTATACCGGGCAAAGCATAATGGTAATATCCGGTCTCCGCCGTAGCATTCGAAACTAAAGTAGCATGTAAACTCTCGAACATGCCAGCCACAGCCGTGACGAGTGCGACCGAAAGAATTATGCCGACGATCGTGCCTACAGTTCTCTTTTTGTTGAGTTTCAAATTTCTAAGTGATAACTTACTTAAAACACCCATATTAAGCCTCGTCCACGATGCGCCCATCTTCGATGGTTATGATGCGATCGGCACATTTTGCAATTTCCATATTGTGCGTTATCATGATGATCGTCTGTTTGAAATCTCTATTCGACTTTTTTAAAAGCTCGACTATCTCGTCCGAAGATTTAGAATCTAAATTACCCGTCGGCTCATCTGCCAATATGATGGCTGGATTAGTTATCATCGCGCGACCTATCGAAGTCCTTTGTTGTTGTCCACCCGATAATTCGTTCGGTAAATGAGTTCTTCTCGATTCCAATCCCAAAATTTTAATTAGATCGTTGAGTTTCTTAGACTCGACCTTTCTATTATCCAAATTGAGTGGCAAAGTGATGTTTTCTTCGACGTTCAAAATCGGTATGAGATTATAAAATTGATAAATCAATCCTACCTGTCTTCTTCTGAAGATGGCCAGTTTTTCGTCATCATACTTGGTGATATCCTTTCCATCGATGTATATCTTCCCATCCGTCGGTCTATCGACTCCACCTATCATGTGAAGAAGTGTCGATTTTCCCGAACCCGAAGCTCCAACGATGGCGACAAATTCACCTTTTTCCACTTTAAATGATACTCCGTCTAAAGCGACTACTTCGGTCGTCCCTTTTCCGTATACCTTTCTAAGATTTTCTACTCTCAAAATTTCCATAGAAATCTCTCCTTTCGTTTTCTACCGGTATTATATTACAAGTAAAGTGACAACTGAGTGACAATTCGTAAATTTTTTAAAATTTGAGACTTTTGTAGTATCAAAAATGCCAAAAATTTCTTTTAACTAGGGCATTTGACAGAATTTGCAATTCATGTTTTAATATTTTGAGAACGCGATAGTTAGTCCGTCGTTTCTCCATTAAAAAAAACCGACTTAAGGGGGATACATCTATGATATTCATAGTGAAATGGAGGAGTCTTATGAAAATAAACATCAATTTCGATAGTTTATCTAAATTGCTTCTAATAGCAGTCATATTATACTTGATTATCTTTCGGTAATCGAAAACGGCACGACTAATACCTTAAGTATCTTTGTCGTGCCATACCCATAAAATGGAGAAGCAAGACTGGATAATCTCGCGTTCTCTTACTTAGAATTATATTATATATCGGAAATATTTTCAAGAACTTCAAAGCACAATCACGACTTATTTTTGACGATTTGTCACAATTCTAAAATGCCAAAAATTTCTTTTAACTAGGGCATTTGACAGAATTTGCAATTCATGTTTTAATATTTTGAGAACGCGATAGTTAGTCCGTCGTTTCTCCATTAAAAAAAACCGACTTAAGGGGGATACATCTATGATATTCATAGTGAAATGGAGGAGTCTTATGAAAATAAACATCAATTTCGATAGTTTATCTAAATTGCTTCTAATAGCAGTCATATTATACTTGATTATCTTTCGGTAATCGAAAACGGCACGACTAATACCTTAAGTATCTTTGTCGTGCCATACCCATAAAATGGAGAAGCAAGACTGGATAATCTCGCGTTCTCTTACTTAGAATTATATTATATATCGAGCACATTTTCAAGATTTTTAAAATGATAATCGAGTCCAAACTTACATATAACTCTTTGCTACGAACGACTATAAATTTGAGTTTAGGTAAAAATAAAAGTTGACAAGAAAAATCAGAGAATGTGGAAAAC
>CAZKKM010000028.1:0-17464 GCA_964553435.1 uncultured Muribaculaceae bacterium
GAAAAACGACGCATTTACAGTAAGTGACGAAGAAAAAGGAAACGGAAATCTCACATATCCTGTGGGATTGATAACAGCAGATGAGATAGTGGCTGCAGGTGGAAAATATAATACGACAAATATAAAATATTATTTATACCGCCCAAATAATTCTTATTGGTCGATGACTCCTTACTATTTTCTTAAAAACGGACTTACTTTCGTATTTAATGTCAAAAGTGACAGCAGTTTGAATGGTGATCGTGTGGGAGGCAGTGAAGCGGTTGCTCCTGTAATAAACCTCTCTTTCGAGTACGTAAGTAAAATGATCGGAGACGGCACCATAGGAAACGAATATCGCGTCGAATAAGTAAACACGACGTGTTTTTTGTTTTATTATGAAAGTTCAATTTTATGTTCACGTAATTCGTGACTTTTTGTTTGAAATTTGATACAATCTAATTGGTGAGGATTATGCAAGAAGTAATCATCAAAAAGGACAGTAAAATTGTTTTAAATAAAGAGACTAATATGTTTTTGAATCCCAAGTTCGTCTTTTTACCGGTAGATGAAGGATTTAAACTTAAGGTTGCGGATAACGAATACGTATACAAGAACGACATAGTCGCGATGAACGATAAAGGAAGGTCCATAACAGCTACGGCGAGCGGACGAGTTCTCGGTCTCAAAAAGATGGATTATTACGATAAAAAGGATGTTCCCAGTGTCGTAATAGAAAATGATTTTAAAGAAAACATTCGAGCGAAAAAGAGTGCAAAGAAGTACATAACAGATTATTCGAAAAATGAATTTTTGCGAGTCTTGGAAGATACTTCATATAGGTATAAGGGAGTTTATTTGGCTGACAAATTTGCAGGAGTTGCCAGAGAAATCATAATAAATGCGGTCGAGCCCGACCCATATTTTGGAAGTAAACGTGTCATACTAAAAGAAGCGGGTGAAGATATTCTCGAAACATGTGATTTTTTGGGAACTATGTTAGAAGCCGAGAAAATTTATTTCGTTCTCAAAAATACCGATGGCGAAGAAATAAGTCGACTAACGAGTATGATCGGCACATATCCTAATATCGAACTCAAACTCGTGAATGAAGCTTATCCGAACGGGATCGGTTACATGCAAAAAAAGATACTCAAATTGCCAGATGCTCTCGTCATCGATTTGGAAGAAGTCGCCGATGTGTTCAGACTTTTGAAAAGAGAACGTCCCATTTCATCAAAATTTATCACGATCACAGGAAGTGCTGTGCATCCGCGAGCAGTAGTGCGTGTTAAGTTGGGGTGCTTGCTTTCGGAGGTGTTCGTTCAAAATTTCGATTTCACTTCGCCGAAGATAGATGTCTATCTCAACGGTTCATTATATGGAAAAAGAGTGGATAGTCTCAAGTATGTCGTCGACTCACAGATAGATGGCATTTTCATAGACGAAGAGCAAAAATATGAAGTTTCTCCTTGTCTCAATTGTGGGCAGTGCTCGAAGACATGTCCAGTAGGATTGAATCCGAAATTTGTTTTCGATCATGATGGAAAAGTCATGCCAGAATATTACGACAAATGTTTGCAGTGTGGGCTTTGCAATTATGTTTGTCCCGCGAACCGAGATTTAAGGGCATTCATGAAGGGAAGTGAGTTGTGATGAAAAGAAGAAGTTTCAATACGAGACTTTATCTCATGTATCTCATAGCATTGATGCCTTTAGTTGTCTTCGGATTTTATAAAAACGGCATCGATTTGTTTCAAAAAGGACTCGTCGGATTCGGCGGTTGCTTGCGACCTTTGCTCATTCTTTTGGCCGGAGTCGGTGGAGCTTTGATAGGAGGAATAGCTAGAGAGAGGAGAAAGGGCATAAAAATAGATCGATCGATGGCGGATAAATTGAAAGGCGATATCGTAGAAGCTGTATTGATAGTCGCGATCTTGCCCATCGCGAGCAATCCCATTATCATTTTTGTATCGACGTTCGTGTTTTCATTTTTCTTGCCGAAATTGAGTCTCAATAAGGTGGCACTCATGTATTTGATAATCGAAGGAACGAATGTTCTTTTGGGACTAAACAAATTTGCAAATGTATACGAGATGAACACGGCATTGAATTACGATGGTTACGATTTGTTTTTCGGAAGTGGGACGGGAGGTATCTTTTCGACCAACATCTTCCTAATCGCAATGGCTCTCATCTTTCTGTCATTTTGTAAACTTTACAAAAGAGAGACAGTTTATTCGAGTCTCGTCACATTTCTCATCCTGGCCATAGTGCCGGCGATGGTCATGGGCAATTACAAAGAAATAATACCGTACATTTTCGGATACAATATATTGTTCATACTGGTCTTTATCGCACCGAATCTCTACAGTTCGAGTTATACGGTGAAGGGGCAAATAGTCTCGGGAGTATTGATAGGTATTTTGACTTTCGCTTTGTCGTTCGTGACACCGTATACGGCTGCGATAATCGCCGTTTTGATTGCCAGTTTGCTAAAAGGCATACTGGATCGGATGTTCGTCATCAAATAGAAAAGAGGAATTTTATGAAAAGAAAAGTTATCAATGTGATCATAACACTCGTCGTAGGTATAGTTTGTTTTTACTTCATGCTGCCTGCTGTCAATTTGACGAGCCCAGCATTCTACGTATTTTTAGGGATATTGTTTTTCGTATATGGCATTCTCGATATGGGAACGGGAGCCGTCGAATTTTTGAAGAAGGGTAGAATAAATGCATCTATGAAATTCAATACAATATTATTAGTACCGATCATGATTTTAATCATCGTTGTAGCGAACTTCTTCGTCTCGCCTATTTTCGACTCGAAGGGATATGCAAATCGCATAATGATAGATGAGACTGGGGATTTTGGAAGTGATGTTCAAGCTGTCGATTTCAAAAAGGTACCGCTTTTGGATAAGGATTCGAGCCAAAAGCTCGGCGACAGAACGATGGGCGAGATGAGCGATTTGGTCAGTCAATACTATGTTAGCGACTTATATACGCAAATCAACTTCAACGAGGATATCGTTCGTGTGACGCCTTTGGAGTATGCCGATATCATCAAGTATATTTCGAACAGAAAGGATGGCATCAAAGGTTATATTACGGTCAATTCGGTCACGGGTGAAGCTAAGGTCGTGAGGCTCGACGAGGGTATGAGATATGTTCCCAGTGCCATTTTAGGGGAGGATATGATGCGGCACTTGCGGTTCAAATATCCGACGACAATATTTGGGACATATACATTCGAGGTGGATGACGAAGGGAAACCTTTCTTCATCATTCCATGTGTCAAATATACGATGGTCGGATTAAAACGCGATATAAGTGGAGTCATCGTCTTGGATCCGGTAACTGGCAAGACAAAGCATTACGATGTAGGAGAAGTTCCATCTTGGATAGATCACGTTTATGAGCCAGATTTGATCATCGAGCAAACAGATGATTGGGGAACTTATAAAGGTGGTTTTTGGAATTCTTTGTTCGCCCAGAAGAATGTCGTCAATACGACCGATGGATACAATTATTTGGCCATGGATGGAGATGTCTTCCTATATACTGGAATCACATCAATCCAGAGTGACGAATCCAATTTGGGATTCATCTTGGCCAACATGAGGACGAAAGAAACAGTTTTCTATTCGGCACCGGGAGCCGAGGAATACAGTGCGATGGCAAGTGCCGAAGGACAGGTACAGGAGATGAAGTATACTTCGACTTTCCCACTGCTCATCAATTTAAACGGAAGACCAACTTATTTGGTAAGTCTAAAAGACGATGCCGGATTGGTCAAAAAATATGCTTTCATCGACGTACAGGATTATCAAAAAGTCAGTGTCACAGATGTTTCATTGGGCATAGATAAAGCTGCAAAGACTTATTTAAATTCGTACAATTTGAACAATGAAGGAGATGCTCAAGAGACGAGCATAAAGGTGGCGAGTATATCTTCGGCCATCGTAGATGGTAACACACATTATTACATAATAGACGAAGATAAGAGAAGATATTCTGTGAACATTACGATCGCACCGAATATACTTCCATTCGTAAACGTCGGAGATGTTTTAAGAGTTTCTTATGTCGAAGGCGAAGTGCGAACTATAAAAGATGTAATTGTGAATTAAAATGCAAAGTAGACTGAACAGAAGCGATTCGTCTACTTTTTAGATGATTTACTAAAATAGATGAGCATGATATAATAATTTTGTGAAAGAGGGCGAGCTCGTGCATGTCAATATCGATGGGAAATACACCTATGTCAAAGTGAAAAGAAAACCAATAAAGAACATCTATTTTAAATGGGAGAATGAGGATTTGCTAGTGACATGCAACAATTATCTCTCGCAAAGGGAAATAGAGAGACTCATAAAGAAGAACACCGAGAGTTTGATAAAGTTGAAAGCGAGAACACCGAAGAGTGATCTTAACGAAAACGAAATATACTATCTTGGAGAAAAACACGTCATCGAGTTCGACGGTGTCAGTAAGACTTATATCGACGGCAACAAAATAATCAGCAAAGATAGAGAAGAATTGCAGAAATTTTTAGCTCATCAGTGTGCGGTCATTTTCAATTCGCGTTTAGAACGATTGAAAGTGCAGTTTTCCGATTTACCGGAATTCAGATTGCGAATACGACGCATGTCGACGAGGTGGGGTGTATGCAATACGAAGAGCATGACAGTCACCTTGAATTCGGAATTGATAAAAAAAGATGTATCTTTGATCGATTATGTCATCATTCACGAGTTGTGTCATTTCAAACATATGAATCATTCTTCGGATTTTTGGAGCGAAGTAGAAAAATATTATCCGTAGCATAAAATGGCGAGGAAAATGCTAAAGGAGAGTCAAAATGATTGAATCTGTGAAAAACGATAAGGTAAAATTTTGGGCCAAACTCGGTGAAAAAAAATATCGAGAGGAGACTGGAAAGTTTTTGGTCGAGGGCGAACATCTCGTAGAAGAGGCTAAAAAAGCAGGATTGCTCGAAGAAGTAATCGTCATGGATAAAAATAGGTTCGACTACGAAAATATGACTATCGTAAGTGAAGCAGTTATGAAGAAGATAACGACTCTTGCGAATGTACCGAGAATAATAGGAGTTGCTAAGAAGCCTGATCCTCGTGGAATATCCGGGAATGTTTTACTTTTAGATGGTATTCAAGATCCCGGCAATATGGGCACGATCATAAGAAGTGCTGCAGCTTTTGGCATCGATACGATCGTAGCTGGCGAAGGAACGGTCAGTGTATATAATTCGAAAGTGGTACGAGCTACAGAAGGGCTTCTGTTTCATGTAAACGTCATCTCGGCCGATCTTACTTTATTGATTCCCGAATTAAAAAAAGAGGGGTATATTGTTTACTCATCGAAGGTAGATGGTGGACAAAAACTTAGCGATACTTCATTTGCAAAACGCGTCGCGATCGTCGTCGGAAGTGAAGGAAGTGGAGTGCACGATGAGGTTTCGGATATGTGCGATGAATTTTTGTACATTCCGATGAGCGATAAATGCGAATCTTTGAATGTAGGTGTAGCCACATCCATAATTTTGTACGAACTCAATAGATGATTTCTTCATAACATATAGTATGAAAGTTATTAGTATGGAGGAGTATACTCCCGACATGGGCTTACTCGTCAGTCTGGAAGACAAAGAAGACTTCGTTTCTATAAAAGGCAGTGTCAATATGGATGCTCAAAAAATACTCGATAATCCGAGCAAGTATTTGGATAAAAGCAAAACATATTATTTCTACTGTGAACAAGGCTCGAGAAGTAGAAGAGTTGTGCAAATTTTGGGAGTATACGGCTATAAAGTAGTAAAGGTGACCAGGTGATGGTCGTCTTTTTTTGTAAAGCTTGCTTTCGAATGAGAAGTTTTTATTTATTTTGTTTTACTTTTTTGGTATATTTAATATGGTGGAAACTATGATCGATGTACTAAAAAAAATGGATAAACCTTTATTTTTTGCTGTTATTCTTCTATGTGTCATAGGGCTCATCATGGTCTTCAGTGCTTCGAACATCTCATCGGTCTTACAATACAGTGTCACATCGTATTACTTTTTTAAAAAACAGTTGATGGTCATGGTGGGCAGTTTTTTGGTCGGTTTGATCGTCATCAACATACCGACGAGCAAGTATCATTATTTGAAATTTCCGATGGTCATCGGCATCATTGGACTTCTCATAGGTCTTTACGTCAAAGCGACGTTTACGAACGGTGCAAGAAGCTGGTACAATTTTGGATTATTCTCATTGCAGCCATCTGAATTTGCCAAGACGGTTGTCGTCATCGTCATGGCCAGTTTTTTCGGCAAACACTTGGATTGCGAAAGACGATACTTCTTTTTATCCCCGATAATCGTATGTGCAGCGATCGCTTTATTGATATTGTTTCAACCGGATTTGGGAACAGCCATCATCATAAGTTTGACGGTATTTGCGATGTTTTTGGTGGTTCCCTTCAATAAAGCTGATAAAGATGTCAGGATATGTCGCATCGTGGGTTCGATCTTCGTAGGAGCAGTTCTGTTGTTATTCATATTCGGTGGAGAGATGTTATCTAAAAGCGAACTCGTAAACAAGATCCTCACACCAGAGCAGACGAGTAGACTCGTCTATAGGGCTCCTTGTACGCGGCCTAATGACAAAACAGGATATCAGGTTTGTAACGGAATGATCGCCATCAACAATGGAGGGTTATTCGGAGTAGGTCTCGGAAAAAGTACCCAAAAATATCTATATTTACCTGAGGCTCATACAGATTTCATATTTCCGATAATCGTCGAAGAATTGGGGAGTATTGCCGGGGCGGGAATAATTCTTCTGTATGCTTTCATCTTGTTTAGATGTTTGAAGATAGCCAAAGGTGCAAGAGATTTGACGGGATCACTCATCGCCTACGGAACGTTCTTGGTCATTCTCTTGCATTTGATCGTCAATTTCGGAGGAATATTGGCTTTAATGCCTCTCACAGGTGTGCCCGTTCCACTTCTTTCGTACGGTGGAAGTGTGACATTGAATACACTCATCATGATATTTTTGACTTTGAGGGTTTCTTACGAGGGAAACAAGGCAAGGGAAAAGAAAAGAAAGAGTAAGTAAAAAATTCGTTGAGTATGAAACTTAGAGAAAATTTAAGCAACAACCGGTATCTCAGGAACCGTGCGTTGCTTTTTTATATGCTCATATGCCCTTTTGTAAACGAAAGATTTAAGCGAGTGGTTTGTACTAGGCAAAAGAGATGTATTCGTGGTATAATTAGCCTAGAAAGTGTGCGATTTTATGACGAATATATACGACATGACGAGAGAAGAATTGATCGAGCGATTAGCCGCTTGGAATGTCAAATCTTATAAAGCGATACAGATATACGAATGGCTATATGAAAAAAGGGTCAAATCTTTCGACGACATGACAAATCTCAAAAAAGAATTTATCGAGACTTTGAAGAATAACTTTACTATGGAAGAATTGATAGTCAGAAGAAAGCAAGAAGATGAAACAGCCATCAAGTATTTGTTCGAACTTACAGATGGGAATTTGATCGAAGCGGTCGTCATGAAACACGACTATGGTATGAGTGTCTGCGTCTCTTCACAAATCGGCTGCAATATGGGATGTGCTTTCTGTGAAAGTGGACGACTCAAGAAGGTTCGCGACTTGTTGCCTGGCGAGATAGTAGGTCAACTTTTGAAGATAGAAGAAGATGCCGGAATAAAAATCAACTCTGTCGTCGTCATGGGAATAGGGGAACCATTTGATAACTACGACAATATTGTACGTTTTTTGAAGATAATAAACGATGCGAAGGGAATGGCCATCGGAGCGCGTCACATAACTGTTTCGACGAGTGGACTCGTTCCTAGAATATACGATTTTGCCGATTTGCCGTTGCAAATAAACTTGGCAATCAGTTTGCATGCACCAAACGATGAAATTCGAAATAGAATCATGAAAATCAACAAAGTTTACAATATTGACACTTTGATGAAGGCAATTCGGCATTATATCGCAAAAACTAATAGACGAGTTACTATCGAATATGTTATGCTTAATGGGGTTAATGATACGAAAGAGTGCGCTTATGAACTGGTGAAATTGTTAAAGGGAATGAATGTGTATGTCAATTTGAGTCCTTATAACTTGACCAGTCATTCGGAATTCGGAAAGTCTTCACTTGCAAAGAAAGATCAATTTTTTTAAATTTTGAATAAAAACAGTATTACAGTAACCGTAAGAAGAGAGTTCGGAGGTACGATAGAGGCGGCCTGTGGACAACTTAGAGCGAACGAGGTGAAAGATTGATATGCAATCATTTTATTTGACAGATCCCGGAATAGTCCGGAGTCACAACGAAGATTCGGTGACGATAGTCAAAAATATGCTCGGCGAACACATGTTGATAGTAGCCGACGGCATGGGTGGGCATCGTGCTGGAGAAGTGGCGAGCGGAATAGCCGTCACACACTTGGGAGAACGTTTTAAAAGTCTATCTTCGATAGGAAGCAAGTTGGATGCGATCAACTGGCTCGATGAAAACGTCGCCATCATAAATGCAGAAATCATCAAATATGCGAACAACAATCCGGAGTGCATGGGTATGGGAACGACTTTGGTCGTCGCCATCCTGACGGAAGAATTTCTCATTTTCGGAAATGTCGGAGATTCGAGTGGGTTCGTATTAAAAAACAAAAAATTACACAAAGTAACAAAGGATCATACACTGGTAAATGTGCTCGTCGAATCGGGAGAGCTCACCGAAGAAGAAGCAGCCAATCATCCTAAGAAGAACGTTCTCATGCGAGCTTTGGGAGCGAGCGATAAGCAAGAGCTCGATAAGTTTGCCGTCGAGACGGATGTCGATGCGATATTCTTGTGCAGCGACGGACTTTCGAATATGCTTTCGATAGAACAGATCGAGAATATTTTGAATGACGAGGAACTCGACATCGAGAGCAAACTCACCAAATTGGTGCGAAAGTGCAATTCGCGCGGAGGCACGGACAATATTTCCGTAGCATATCTAGTTAAGGAGAGTAATGATTTATGATAATGAAGGGGCAAAAGATCAACGACCGCTATCAGATCATCAAATCGATCGGCGAGGGCGGGATGGCAAACGTCTACTTGGCATATGATACTATTTTGGATAGAAACGTAGCTGTCAAAGTGCTTCGCGGAGATTTGGCGACGGACGAAAAATTCGTGCGAAGGTTTCAAAGAGAGGCTTTAAGTGCTTCATCTTTGTCTCATCCGAACATCGTCGAAGTGTACGATGTCGGCGAAGATAACGGTTCTTATTACATCGTCATGGAGTATATCGAAGGCAAACATTTGAAGGAACTGATCAAAAAACGAGGAAAACTCACTTTGAGTGAAGTAATCGACATCATGAGTCAAGTGTGCGATGGGTTGGCGACAGCTCACGATTCGTACATAATTCACAGAGATATAAAGCCACAAAATATCATGATTTTGGATAGTGGTCTCGTCAAAATAACCGATTTTGGTATTGCGATGGCTCTCAATAGCACTCAACTGACTCAAACCAATTCGGTCATGGGAAGTGTCCATTATCTCCCTCCGGAACAGGCGAGTGGCAAAGGTTCGACGATGCAAAGCGATATCTATTCGATGGGTATACTCATGTACGAGCTTCTCACGGGGTCGCTTCCTTTTAGAGGTGAAAATGCCGTCGAGATAGCACTCAAACAACTGAAAGAACCGATTCCGAATATCAAAGAAAAATTGCCTGATATTCCGAACTCTATAGTCAACATAATCAAAAGGTCGACAGCCAAAAATCCGAAAAACCGATATACAGATGCTAGAGAGATGTTGGACGACATAAAAACGGCAATGGATGATTCGAGAGCAAATGAAGAAATCGTCAAATTCGAGTTTCCAGAAGGTGACGAGATAGACAAGCAGGCGAGCAAAAAGGTCAAAGAAACGATAAACGAAGTCAAAAAGAAAGAACCGGATCAACCGGTGATTACGAAGAAAGTGACGGAGGATGAAGTGAAGAAAGAAAACAAACTACTTTTAATCTTAGGTGCCATATTTACGGGTATAGTCGTGCTTGTGACGGCCATCTTCGTCATCTTGCCTAAGGTCACTAGTGTCGACAACGTAAAAGTCCCTATCACTGCCGATATGGACGAAGTGAAGGCTGAGGAGATTCTCATCGAAGAGGGATTAAAAGTCAATCCTGAGCTCAAAAAAATATCGAGCGAGACGATAGAAGAAGGAAAAGTAGTAAAGACGGATCCGGCGGCCGGTAGGACGGTCAAAGAAGGAACAGAAGTGACCATTTACGTGTCTTCCGGCAAAAGTTCACTGACTTTAGAAGATTATACGGGCCGCAACTACATCGAAGTCAAGGCAATTCTCGAAAGTACGTACAAGATGAATGTCATAGCGGAAAAAAGGGCGGTCGATGATCCGACACAGTACAAAGCGAGTGAAATAATAGATCAGAACCCGAAAGCAGGCGAAGAAGTACCTGAGGGCGGAACAATAACACTTTATTATCCAGATATCGAAGAAGTCTATCCAGACTTCACGACAGGAGATTATTCGTTATCCGAAATCGAAGAGTTTGCCAAGAAGAATGGGCTCAAATTTACACCTAAATATGTCACGACGGCAGAGCATGCACCAGGTACAATTTTCGAACAGAGTAGGCAACCGAATTCACGCATTTCGGCCGGGGCATCGTTTAGTGTATCTATCGCCCAAGAACCGTTAGACGAAGGACCGTTAGTGATTCCTGGTGCCGAGGATGGAACAGATGCAGAACCAACGGATGGAGGTGCTGGCCAAAATGAATAAGGACGGAAAAATCATCAAGATAATAAGCAACCTCTATACCGTCCTTGCCGATGGCGAGAAGTACGAATGTCGTGCCAGAGGAAAATTTAGAAATGACTCAGTGACCCCTCTCGTAGGGGACTTTGTCGTTATAGATACACAAAATGCCTATATATTGGAGATAAGGCCTCGAAAAAATGAGATGATGAGACCAGCTATTGCCAATGTGGACATCGGGCTTGTTTTGACGAGTGTAAAAGAACCCGATTTGTCTTTGAATTTGTTGGACAAAGAATTGGCCGTAATAAAACATGCAGGAGTTGAACCAATAATAGTCCTATCGAAGATGGATCTCGTAAGCTGGAGAGAGAAACGGGAATTAAAAAAATTGTTCAGATATTATAAAAAAATAGGATTTTCGGTCGTGACGAACAGGAATCTCTTCATCTTAAAGAGAATATTAAAAAACAAGACAGTCGTCATCACCGGGCAAACTGGAGCAGGAAAGAGCACTCTTTTGAATAAGTTAGATGGTTCTTTAAACTTGAAGACAAGTCCGATAAGCACTGCTTTAGGCCGCGGTGTACATACGACGAGGCACGTGGAATTGTTCGAAGTGGCCGGCGCTTGTATAGCAGATACACCTGGGTTCAGTGCTTTGGATTTGAATTTTCCGAAAAGCGAATTGAAAGAAGTTTATCCAGAATTTGACAATTGCGAGTGTAAGTTTCAAAATTGTGAACACGATGGTGAGAAGAATTGCGGGGTCAAAGAGGCATACAAAAATGGCGAGATATTGGCGAGTAGATATGAGAATTATATAAAATTCAAGGGAGAGATGAAATGAAAATAGCAGTGTCGATTCTATCTTCTATATATGATGAAGAAGAGACGATTAAGAGAATAAATGAAACAGATGCCGAGTTTTTACATGTCGATGTATTGGATGGATCTTTCGTACCTCAAAAGACACCTAAGAGAGAATTCTTACATACATGTACGAAACCTTTAAATGTTCATTTAATGGTATCGCGGCCATTCGATTACATATCGACATTCAAGGAGTTGGGCGCGGACGCGATTATCATTCAAGCGGAACTCGAAGATGATTTAGAGAGTTTGCTCAAATATATAAAAGAACTAGGGATGAAATGTGGCTTGGCTTTATCTCCTGCTACGAGTGTATCCAAATTGGAGAACTATCTCAATTTATTAGATGATGTTCTCGTTTTGTGTGTAGAGCCAGGCGCAGGAGGTCAGAAGATGCTCGAGTTTACATTGGAAAAGATAGATGAATTAGTAAAAATACGCGACGAACGTGGATATACATACGAAATCATCGTCGACGGAGGAGTAAACGAAGAGACTATAGATAAAGTGCGCAAGGCCGACATAGCGGTCGTCGGATCCTTCATCTGTAAGAGCGAAGATTATCAGGAAAGGATAAATAAACTAAGGCTTTTAAAATGATGAAGAAAATGATAAAATATTGATTAAGAAAGAAGTTGGTTTTCATGCAAACTATAACGATTAAAAGTTACGAATCGAGAAAGAGTTTGGTTCAACCTATCATATTTTTAGTCATAGGATTGTTGTTATTCATCAATCCGGGAAGAATAACGGAGTTCGTTTCATATATATTTGGAGGAGTCTTCTTGGCTCTCGGAATAGCCAAATATGTGCGCGATGCTAAGAGAGTCGATAAGACGAGTGGTGATACTTTCTACAGTATCATGATGGTCATATTGGGTATCATATTCATCTTCTTTTCTGGTACGATAGAATTTTTGATAAGATTGGCCATAGGAATTTGGATAATTGCCAATGCACTCAATTCGATTGCCATCGGAGCCAATCTCGTAAAAATAGATAAAAAATCCACTGTCACACTCATCATCGGCTTCATTTTGCTCGTAATAGGATTGTATACGATATTCGTATCGAATCTGATATTATCGACCGTCGGACTGATAATCGCCATCTATGCAGTTTTGGAAATAATCAATTACTTTTATATTCAAAGTATGAACAGATAGGTGAAACGATATGTTGAAGATAGAACATTTGAGTGTTTCGGTTGGAGACAAAGAGATATTATCCGACTTAAATCTCGTCATTCCTAAAAATGAAATTCACGTCATCATGGGTCCGAACGGTACAGGGAAGAGCACTATATGTAAAGCGATCATGGGCAACAAGGATTACAAAATTACACAGGGTAGTATAACTTACAATAACGAGCGAATAGACAGTATGAATGCCGATGAGATAGCCAAAAAAGGCATCTTTTTACTGGAACAAAATCCGACGGAGATAGCGGGGGTTACCAATGCCGAGATGTTGAGAGCGGCATTGAGCGATCGCGGAATAAAGGAGTCGATCTTCGAATTCAACAAAAGGCTCTCTTCAGCATGCGAACGTCTCGGAATCGACAAAGCATTCATTCATCACAATATCAACGAAAACTTGAGCGGTGGCGAGAAGAAAAAGAACGAGCTTTTGCAAATAGATGTCTTGAAACCCTCTTTGATATTGCTAGATGAGATGGACAGTGGACTCGATATTGACAGCCTCAAGAGTTTAACTGCAGGTCTTTTGGAGTACAAAAATGAATCGAAGGCGGCCATTCTCATCATAACTCACCATACTAATATATTGGAATATCTCAATCCAGATAAAGTATATATTTTAAAAGATGGACATGTCTCTTTGGAAGGCGACATGAATTTGGCTTTGCAAATCGAAAAAGTTGGATTTAAAGGGGCGTTTAGTGTAAGTGATCAGTGAACATGAGAATAAAATAATATTGAACGGTGGAGTACACGATTTAGATAAATTCAACAACTCTGCCCGAATTATCATCAAGAGAGATACTGTGGTCAATGCTATAAACTTGCATAACAACATGAATTTGCATTTTGTCCTCGAAAAAGATTCGACACTCGTATTGAACATGTTCGATTTTGCCGTAGATTTGAAGACGAACATCATTATCGAAGCGACCGATGACTCTAAATTTGTCATGAATGCGGCATTCATCGCCGAAGTCAAGTATGAGTTAGAAGTCGAGACAAGATTGTACGGAGATAATATCGATGGGACATTGAACATTCGTGGCATAAATGAGGCCGAAGGTGTTACGAGAGTCGTGATGAACGGAGTCGTTGCAGGAGAAACTCGTGGAAACGTCTTATCCGAATATGCCAAGGTTTTGAATAAGAGCGAATATTCGAGTGTATTGATACCCAACTTGATAGTGAATACGAATCAAGTGGAAGCAAATCACGGTGTCTCAGTCGGTCATATAAGAGATGAAGAGCTCTTCTACATGATGAGCAAAGGCATTTCGAAAACCAATGCCTTTCGCATTATCGAAGAGGGGTTCATCTTGAGCATCATGGACGAAGAGGTTAAACAAAAAATACAAAATATACTCGTAGGGAGGTGAACATTTTGAATGCACTTAAAGATTTTCCTATGTTGAACAAGGACATCATCTACTTAGATAATGGCGCTACGACTTTCAAACCCAATTGTGTCATCGAAGCGATGAACGATTATTACTGCAATTATTGTGCGAATGCACACCGCGGCGATTACGATATCAGTTTACAAGTGGATATGGCATACGAAGGTGTGAGAGATAAAGTGGCCAATTTCATAAATGCCAAGCACAGGGAAGAAGTTATATTTACCAGTGGAGCAACCGATTCTTTAAATTTGATCGTCAACGGTTTTTTCGATCATATCATCGAAGCGGGAGACGAAATAATCTTGTCCGATTCCGAACATGCGTCCAATGTACTTCCGTGGTTCAGATTAGCTCAAAAATGCGGGGCTGTCATAAAGTACGTGCCACTGGATGATGTCTTTCATGTCACACTCGAAGCCATAATGAGAACTGTAACGAGCAGAACGAAGGTAATCGCGTTGGCGGAAATAACGAATGTCGTCGGTGATATTAGACCGATGAAAGAAATTTGCGAATTTGCTCATCAAAACAACATTTTCGTAGTCGTCGATGGAGCCCAGAGTGTTCCGCATAAGAAATGCGATGTACAAGATATGGATGCAGATTTCTTGGCATTTTCAGCTCACAAGATGTGCGGTCCAACGGGAGTCGGTGTTTTATACGGGAAACAAGAACTTTTGGAAGAATTGGTCCCAGTCAATATGGGTGGCGGAATGAACGAATCTTTCGACAATGAAAATGCTATATTTTTAAAAGAATTGCCGACCAGATTGGAGGCCGGTACACCGAATATCGCAGGAGTCATCGGTTTGGGTGCTGCGATCGATTATTTGAATGAAATCGGTATGGACAACATCTTTGCTCATGAAATATCATTAAAGAAGTATGCGGTCGAAAAGTTAGAGAAAATACCGTTTATAGACATAATCAATAGCGAATGCGATTCCGGGATATTAGCTTTCAACGTCGAAGGTATATTTCCTCAGGATGTTGCGATCTATTTGAATAAATATAACATATGTGTGAGGGCCGGCAACCATTGTGCGAAAATTTTGAAAAAGGCGGTGGGGGTAAAGAATACGGTTCGGGTAAGCTTGTATTTTTACAATACGAGAGAAGAGATAGATACTTTGGTCGAACTTTTGAGCGATAGAGATAAGATAATGAAAGAGATGATTTAATGGATGAAAATTTAAAAAGAGATGTCATCTTGGATAATTATACGAATCCTGCAAACAAGGCTAGGATAGATGACGAAGGATATATCGGAGTCAATTCGAACAATTCTTCTTGTATCGATAACATCGATTTATGGGTCAAGATCGAAAACGATAGGATAGTCGATGTGAAATTTGACGGAGAAGCATGCGCTATAAGTACGGCGAGCACTTCGATCATGACGAAAGAGTTAGAAGGTAAATCGTTAGAAGAGGCAACAAGATTTATCGATAATTTTTATAATATGATAGAAGAGAGAGAATACGATGTAAATTTGTTAAATGAGGCTTGTGTATTCGATACAATATACAAACAAGCGAATCGAAAGACGTGCGCTACTTTACCTTATAAAGGCATTTTAGATGCGATAAATATATATAAAGAGAAGAACTCAAATAAAAAGTAACTTCGATTTTGTTACTTTTTTTCATTCTTATCGACGATACGAATTTCGATATCGTTTTTGTTTGCCAATTTTAATATATCTTTGAATTTGTAATCACTTCTGCCAAGTTCGTTGGATTGGACCCAGTCTTTCGATTTCTTTATGTCTTTTCCAAATTCTTTTTGTGTCTTTCCTGTCGATTGTCTCATAAACTTCAAAATTTCATGTGGTTCATAATCGTTTGCTTTAATGTTCATCTCTACACCTCAAGGGAATACTAACATAAATAAATGAATTATTTTCATTTTGCGTATTGACAATACGTCTTTGAAATTGTAAAATTGTCATAGTAAGGACGTATCTATAATACGTTTAGAAATCGAGGTTTATTTATGAATTTAAAGACGAAGAGAACGATATGCTTGGTGGTAGGAGTAGCATCTATTCTCGCGATAGTTGGTACAATTTCATATGCGTACTTTACAGCGACAGGAGAAACGAGACCAGTTCAAACAACTATCAATACGGCGACGGTAAGTGTCAGATTTGCCGATAACGATACAGGAATAACCGGAAGTCTTTCTTTCGGAGAATCGCTCACGAAGAAGTTCACAATTACGAATACGGGTACAGTAGATACGGATGTAAAAATGTATTGGGTAAATATGGTCAATACTTATACCGAGGGTAGTCTAACTTATACTTTGAGTTATGCAGAAAACGAAAGTGGTCCTTATACAGAGGTGATAAATAAAACGAACGTACCTTTGTCTAAGACTCCCTCAAAAAAACTATTGACAAGAAGTTTAACTATACCCGTTGGAAAAACTTATTATTATAATTTAGTGATAACATATAACTATTTAGAAGATGTGAATCAAAATTCCGATGCCGACGCAACGTTCTACTCTTATTTTAATATAGTAGATGTAAATGTACCAAATATAACAAAAATAATAGCGACATCATCTAAAGGAGAGAAAACTAGTTTTGCCGAACCGGCTACGACAGATGAAGGAATCTTCGAAATGGAAGATGACTATGGAACGAGTTACTATTATAGAGGAGCAGTAGAGAATAATTACGTACAGTTTGCAGGATTTTATTGGAGAATAATCAGGATCAATGGAGATGGATCCATGAGGATCATCTACGACGGTACGACTACACACGCGAATGGAGAATCGAGTGGCGATAGATTTACGCATCTCAATCAACCGTACAATGCATTATATAATGACAATAAATATGTTGGATGGATGTATGGACCAGCGAATACGACCGAAGGATCGACTACACCTTCATCAACAAAAGCAGAAGCACAATCCAATGTGGCAGATTCAGATATCAAGAGGGTAGTAGATACTTGGTATAAAGAAAATATAGTAGATAAAGGATATGCGAGTGCAGTTTCAGATACATTGTTTTGCAATGACAGAGTTGCACCAGGAGCAAGTGTAACGGGAAATAGTTATGATACAGGTCGACCATATGGATCAAATTATACTATATATGCTGGATATGCTAGATTTTGGAATGGTGGAGGAGCAAATTACACAAGTCCTAAACCGACAC
>CAZKKM010000029.1:0-17349 GCA_964553435.1 uncultured Muribaculaceae bacterium
AAAAGCCTCTAAAAGCAATTTCTTTCGAATACAAAAAGTATTCAAACCAACAATACATACGAAAACACCACACAACATTATAAATTATCCGTTATATATTTTTTGTCGAAAAAAAAGAACCAAAATATTATGGTTCATCTTTAGTTATTTTTCCAATAGTCTATTATCTTGGTGACGACGTCGACATCGCTGTTCAATTTCTCGATCAAATCTTCCTTATCGAAGACATTCAATACATTGATGAAGAGCGGATTATCCATATTGACGAATTCCGGATGTTTTTCGATTATCTCGTCGACCGTATTGGCTCCCAAACCTCGTAAAATTTCGATGTTGGTTCTTCTATTTTTCTCAAAATCGGTCAAACTAGGATCGGTCAATTTCAAAAGATAAATTATTCCGCTTTTTGCACTCACATTCATAAATTCGTTATTGTAGACTTCGATCAATTTATCGACATTTATTTTTGACAATTCGGTAAGAATATTGAAAGTGAAATCGATCGTAAATCCCATTCCATTACCTTCATCATCAGTAGTGATTATAGACAACAAATCGTCCAAATCTTGTGAATTGATATCGTAATAAATTTCAGGTTGATCGATCGTATACTCGAGCGGTACCCCGTGCTTTTTCAATATATCCATATTCTTGAGAACGGAATCTTTATTTGCGAGCATCTTTTCTCTCGCATAACTGCTGAATTTGCTGACATCGATATCTTCTTTTTCGAATTTATCTTTCAACAGCGAATCGAACTCGACTGAAACCTTCTCTTCATTCGAATTTTCTTGAGAGTCCTGAGCGCTTCCCAATTTTATATCGTCGACTTCTTCGTCGCTCTCTTCTTCAGGTAAGCTCTCGTTCATCTTCTCTTCCAAAGAACCTATCGTCTCGTCGACCAAATCTATAGCAGTCAAATCTTCGAGAGCAGACAATATATCGTTTGCTTCCTTGACAGCATCATCGCTTACTGGCTTTTCTTCATTTTCTGTTTTAGTCTCATGGGCTGGCTCGCTCATCTTTTCTTGAGATGCCTCGGATTGTTCTACCTTGACTTCCTGCTTAACTGGCTTATAAGGTGCATTTACGATTTCCAAAGCACGAGCATTCATCTCTTCCTTCATACTTTCGACCAATCGTACCAAAGATTGTGTTCTGAACAAAGACTCCTCTTCTGTAGCTCTACTTTTTTCGAGTTCCTGAAGCTCTTTGACATTGGTTTTCTTCTCTTCATTTCCTGCTTTTATCTTGGCTTTTGTCGCATCGATTTTGACATCTATTTTCGAAATCTTACCTTTCTTAGCGGTAATTTGCGAATTTATATCATCCAATTCCATCTTTTGAACTTCGCTGTCCGTATAAGAAATAGAACTCTTCTTGGCATTCAAAGCTTTGATTTCCTCATTGGACATTTCTTTTAAGTTATTCAACTCTGTCGTTTTGTTGCCCAAATCCAACAAAGTAGCTTCGAGTTTTTCGATCGCGTTGTTCTTTTTAGCAATACTAGCATCGACCTTTTTTAAATCGCTATCACAATTCTCGAATCCTTTTATATACTTTTCGGCCAGCTCGTTAAAAGAATTGACAAAAGTTTTTATATCTTCCTTGTGTTTGTAGTTACTTGATTCATAATCTAATTGTTTCATTATCATCACACCTTTTTATTCTAGTAACATCATAACAAAATCGGAATATTTTGTAAAGCATTAATTTATTAAACCAATAAATTTGTTCGACTAATTAAAATAAAATGAACTTCAAAACTGAAGCTCACTATTATATTTTAAAAATAAATTGCGATGACCGATTACATATTTATGAAATTTAGTAAATAACCGCGATCCATTATTCGATTTCAAAAACTTTACTTTTTTGAACTGAGCATTTTCTCTATCTTCGATAGTTTATGTACCAATTTATTGGCCTTAACTTCATCATTTATGTTTGTCAAGAAAGTCTGAGCTAATGCATATACATCCCCCGGATTTAAAGCATACTCCGCTTTCGTGAACAAATTGCTCTGAAAAACCAAAGGTACCTTGCCAGAAAAGTCTATGACTTTCTGCAAAACGCCATCCATGACCGGTACATGTATTCCGAATAAACTGCTGACGATGAAAGTATAGCCCTTTTCTTTGGTCGCGTCGCTTATATTTTTGATGACTCCATCTATTGCCTGCAAATCGCTTTTTATGATATCCATCTTGTTATATCCAGCGATGGAATAATCTAATATAAATCCATCGTACGGTTGCTTTTCGATGAAATCGATGACCGCTTCTTTTGACGCGAAGAGACTCATGTCGTTGACTCCATAAGTGATATTTGCACTCTTCTTTTTTTCCATGCCGTTTAGATAAAAATTCATGTCGTTTATTCTTGCTTCGGTCGTCAAAGCCAGTATTTTTATTTCGTGCTTTTCTATTATCGAAGCAAAACTTACAGATCGATCGTCGTTCTTTTTGAACATGAACGGCATATCATCTTTGAACGGGAACAAACTGAATAGTTTGACTGGCATCTTTGTAAAATCGGCATAAAATCTCTCCATCTCGACGTCATCATAGTTGACGAATATCACTGTATCGTTCTCTTTCAAAGAAAATCCGCCAGTGATTATGAAAACTCCAGCATTTTCGGGCGCGACGACCTCCTTTTGCAAGATGTCGAATTTCTTTTCCGATTCGTTCCAATGCTCTCCTAATTCTCTATAAAAAGCTCGCAACAAATCGTCCGTATTTATTTTCTCTCGTCCTACAACCATACCTATCTTGCAATATTCCGCCAATTCGAAAGCCACTTTGCTGATAATTTTCTTTATGCCATCGTACGCGGCTGTCGAAGTGGCCGTCATGATGAGATGAACGAACACTTTTTTCTTCTTCTCGGGGTTCAACACTTTTAAAAGTTCCCTAACCTGGTTGAACTTTTCGGGACCATCGACAGCATAAAACAAATGCGCAGTGTTCTCCTCGCCGATACTGTCTCGTGCATTTTTGAGAACTTCATTCGTATCTAGTTTTTTCTCGAATATCAAATAATCTATTTCATCTTCCTGAGCTTTGCTCTTATTGGGCATACTGAAATTTTTGTAAGCTGTATTGTAATCCCCCGCGGTCGAAACCAAATTGCCAAATAGATAATTCTTTATCATGAAATCGAAATTCGGCATCAATTTCGGACTGTAGACTTCGGTCGAACCGCTTCGCTCGACACCGAATCCGTTAATAAGCATAAGCACTGTTTTTCTCATATCCGTCACCCATTCTATTCTTCATAAGAAATTATAGCATACTTTTTTCATCTTGTGTAAAAATTTCAATAATAAAAGAAAGACTCATCGTCTCTCTCACCACTCTTGTGATACTTCCATCCCGCCGAATTTGGCAATACAATTCTCCATATCGCCGCATAAGTTCTCGTCGTACACATCGTAAAGATGAACTTTCGTCATGTCGCCACCAGCATTGTATATCATACCTCGTATGATGATATCGGATAAATTCATCTGTTCGTAATAATGCTTTTCTCCGGTTATATAATAATTCCCATCTACTTCGACAACCTCAACTTCATCCGCAAGCCAATAAGTATCTACTCCTGTATTCGAGTTGCCTTCATGAAAATCTACCCACAATTTATACCGATAATATTGATGATTTCCATACTTGCCTTCACCTGTGACTTCTTCGTAATCATCTATTTCGTAATCGCGACCATCTCTAAAGTAAATGTCGCCGAACTTTGCTAGTGTATGTACTTTGATCGGCTTTTTTTCTCCGAAGCTTGGACTCGAATTGTCAGAATATTCGATTATTTCTTCGTATGCCTCGGGATTCGTCTTCGCAAGTTGTAACCCATAAACAGTCGACCAGTCTTTGGCTTTGATGGCATTTGCATACTTATCGACGACATCTTTGGCAGCCAATCCTTCTCCGACATATTTGATGATGGGCCTCGTCGTGACAATTTCCACCTGCTCTTTTGAATTTGAAACATTTGTAATTACGGCCAATCCCGTAAATATGACCGAACAACTCATGAGTACACCGTAGAGATGCTTCTTCAAGAATCTGATGAGCAATTTTAAAAATTCATCTTGAGCTCCACCTGTAAATTTATTCCAAACGTAGTCCTTGAATGCATGATCCGAAGGGTTCAATTTTCGGTGACATTTTGTACATTTCTCACTTTCGATTTTGTTCTTTGTGCCACACTCGACACAATAAATCTCTTTTCTTTCTTTTGCCATTGATAAATCACTTCTTTTCTAATGCTCGGGGAAAATTTTTGCTACTTCTTCCTCCGACAAAAAATTGTACTTTTTATCCATCTCATCGAACTGTTCGTTAAAATCGATGTTCGAAGTATCTCCGTTTGCTTGAAACAAAAGCCCCCGCATGACCATATCGCTTATATTGCAAAATTCGATATGATGAGTTTCTCCCAAAACATAGAAATTCCCATCGACCTTCAAAATTTCCACTTGATCTGTCGTATAAAATCCACCCAAGCTTTCGCAATTTCCCTTCGAACAGAAGTTCATCGAAACATCATATCTATAAAACTCGTATTCTTTGAATTTCCCATGATTGTAGGAAGGAACCTCATCGTAATCGATATGAACCGCTCCTTCTTTGAAATAATATTTGCCATAATCGATGAGTGTATGTGTGGCTATCGGTTTAGTCTTCCATCCTCCGTATTCATTGTTTGTCTCATCTTTGATGGAAGCATACACTTCCGGCAAAGCATATTCCAAGAGTAACCCCCTATATACTTTCTCATCACCAACTTTGATACTTTCCACATACTTTGTGACGAGTTCCAACCCGGATAGCCCTTCGCCCGTATAAATTTTCTCTATTACTGGACGTTCGGTTACTCTTTCTATATGTCCATCTGCTGCGATAGCATTCGCGACTATGGCCACTCCTGTGAATATGACCGAACAACTCATGAGTATTCCATAAAGATGCTTTTTCAAAAATCTGATGAATGCTTTGAAAAATTCATCTTGAACTCCACCTGTAAACTTACCCCAAACGTAATCCTTCAAGGCATGATCTTTTGGATACAACTTCTTATGACATTTGGTACATTTCTCATCACTTGCCTCGTTTTTCGTGCCACATTCGATACAATATATCGTTTTATCGTTCTTTTTCATGACGACTATAATGCTCCCAAGAATACCGACAATTTGAATTCTATATTCTTCTTCCCTTGTACGACATTCAAGACGTAATAGTCTTCATCCGCGGCTTCCAAAACGATATCGTCCTGTGTCGACAATTCCTTTTCATCTAAAATATTCCCTTTTTCATCGTAATGCCTCAAATCCATCTTTTCGACATCGTTTGGAACGTACACATTTAGTCTCGTCTCTTTCTCGTTCACCAATACGTAATATTCGTCGGTTTCGGTATTATATTGAACGCGGTAATCTTCGCCTTCGCGAATTTGAACTTCATTTCCATTTTTCATGTAAAAGTTGACTCCCACCGCCAAGACGATGACGATGGATAAAATTTTAAACACCAAAGTATCCGTGACGATACTCAAGATCTTGAATTCTCCTTTGAAAATACTTATCCCTTTCTCGATTTTCTCAAGTATCCAAACAAAAGTCCATCGAGCCGCGGCTTTCTTTTCTTTTTCAGTGAATTCATTTCCACAATTTTTACAATAATTCGCCTGATTGATGTTCTTTGTCTGACACTTAATACACTTCATATATACTTCTCCCTCATTTGTTCGATTATACCACCACGCAAAACTTTAATAAAGAAAAAACCGGAATCCCGGCTTAAACATTAAAAATTGTTTGGACAATTGTCGTATACGTTCGAAACTACATTTTCTTCACAACAAGTATAGCAAGGTGTGTAGAAGTGTCTGTATACGTAATGATTTACGATGCGAGTATTGATAGGAACGATGTGCGGAACGTTGCATACGATTTCCCTGTTTACTACTCTTTCTTGAGGGCATTCTTGAACCGGTGGCATATTGCAACCGCATGAATTGTTCATCATCGGCATAGCAGCCGGATAATCCATATTCGCCTGTGTTTGGTAATCGAAAGAATTGAAGTTGCCGTCGTTCATCGGTCTTTCACAACATCTATTTCTAAACATAAAATACACTTTCCTTTCTAATGTATCTTATGACTTTCTGACGTGTTTGGTTAGGTTTTTATCATATAAAATTGGATATTAAAATCATCCATGTAAAGAATGCCATATTAAAGACTCTATGATTTATCTCTCATAAAGTTTATCTCTCGATCACCTTCAACCAAACCTATGTGAGCATCATACAAGTAAATCTTTTAGATGTTTTTAATACAATCTACACTTTGTTTGCTATATAATTCATTACTTTGCCAACTTTTATGCCAACCCAATCGCCGAGTTTGTCTATTCGTGCGACCTCGAAAATTTTCATTCTCAAAAACTCCACGATCGTTGCCAACGCGAAAACACCCAATGCCATACCGAACAATCCTACTATCAAAAGACCTGTAGACCAATTTGCCATAAAAGTACATAAATCGAAAAGGACATAATTCCAAACGAAAATGTTCACATGGAATAGATAAACCCCAAAGGTGACTTTTCCCAAAAATTTTATAATTTTTCTTCCTCGTTCGATTTTTGCGTCTCGTGCCAACATCAACATTCCTATCGATGCCAATAGAATTGGCAAAGAAGTGTAGTTGAGAAAATATAGAGCTCCGACATTGTTGAATTCGATATTTCTATAACTATCCATGAAAAATTTGGCAAAAGCTGTCATGCCTAATGCAAGAACGATACCTCCCCAAACCATCTTTTTGGATAGTTTGAAACCATCTTTATAATATGAAAAGTATCCACCGATGAGATAGAGAACTATGAGCCACAAACAAGAATATCCATCGATGGTCCAAAAGACATCCGTTTCGCTAAGAAATGGCAAAATCGAAAATACGATCATCACTGTCAAAATCAACTTTTTATAATCGGACTCATTGAGGTTTTTGATCATCTTGTTGAGATAAGGCATCAACATAAACAATACAAAGTATTGAGTAAAATACCAATATTGACTGGATAAAATCGGCATAAAAGCTTTTAGCCAATCCCTCGAAGTGACGACTCCACTCGTCACAGAAAATATTGCCGTAAAGAGAAACACGTAGAAGAAAACTTGCAGCCATCTCTTTATGAAAGTTCTTCTCTTGACTTCTTTCCTTGCATTCAAATAGCCTGAAATCAAACCGTATAAATCGACAGATACAAAGCAAATGCTCTCCAATACCCATGTCACATAATAATTGGCACTTCCCACTTGTGTATTTGCAAGTATTCCACCTTGTAACATGATGTGCATCACTATCATCATGAAAGTGGCAATTATTTTGAGAACATCGATACCATAATTATAATTATCTTTTTTCATATGCTACACTCTGATTAAAATGGCATTTTGAAATTTCCATTCGACATCTGTTTCATCATCTTCTTCATCTGCTCGAATTGAGTCAAAAGTCGATTTATCTCCTCGACTCCTCGACCACAACCTTTAGATATTCTCTGCTTTCTCGAATGTTTGATTTCTTCTGGATGTTTTCTCTCATAAGGAGTCATCGAAAGAATGATGGCTTCCAAATGGGCCATATCTTTCGGATCGATTTGTACGTTAGCTAACCCTGCATTGCGGGCTCCAGGAAGCATTTTTAATAAATTTTCGAGTGGCCCTAGTTTCTTGATTTGCTTCATTGTATTCAAAAAATCTTCCAAATCGAATTTGCCCTTTTGCATTTTCTTAGCCAAATCATTTGCTTCGTCGACATCGATAGATTCTTCTACTTTTTCGGCTATCGAAAGGATGTCGCCCATATCCAAAATGCGCTCGGCCATTCTTACAGGATCGAAAGAAGTCAATCCGTCCATCTTTTCAGAATCTCCGATGAATTTTATCGGAACATTCGTCAAGTGTCTGATCGAAAGTGCGACACCACCTTTCGTGTTTCCGTCCATCTTCGTTAAAATCGCACCAGTCAATTTTAGTTTGTCGTTGAATCCGCTTATGACATTGATGGCATCCTGCCCCATCATCGCATCGATGACGAGCAATGTCTCATCGAGTTTGAAATTTTCACTTATCTCGATCAATTCGTCCATCAGCTTTTCATCGATTTGTAATCGTCCAGCTGTATCTATTATGATATAATCGTTGTGATTTTCTCGAGCCTTCTCCATCGCGTGTTCGATGATATTCAAAGGACGTTCATCTGTTCCTTCTTCATAAACCGGAATACCGAGAGCTTTTCCCAAAGCCTGCAACTGGTCGATAGCCGCTGGACGATACACATCGCATGCGACTAATAGGGGGTTTTTGCCACACTTTTTGCGAACATAGTTGGCAATTTTCCCGCTCGTCGTCGTCTTACCGCTTCCTTGTAGTCCGACCATCATCACGATTGTCGGATTTCCATCCGTCTTCAAAGGTTCTTCCTTTTCTCCGAGCAAAGCCACCAATTCATCGCGCACTATCTTTATGAACAACTCGTCCGGTTTGATGCTCTTTCCTACTTCCATTCCGAGAGCTTTTTCTTTGACATTGGCAACAAACTGTTTCGTAACTTCGAAGTTGACATCGGCTTCCAAAAGAGCCATTCTTATTTCTCGAACAGCCGAATCGATATTTTCTTCGGTAATCTTCCCCATTCCTTTTATATTTTTTATCGCGTTGCTTAATCGATCTCCCATATATTCAAACATTTCATTTCACCTGCTCCTATTTTATCAAATAGCCTTCGTCTTGTCCACATCTCAAGAAAAAAGAGTCATCATCTGACTCTTCTACTTGTGCTGATGTTGTGGAATGACGATATGTTTCTTCACATCTCGCGGTTTGAGCCTTTCTTTCCAAATCTTCAATAGTCTTTCGACTCTCGAAGTCATGCCATCGAGCATCAATTCTCCTTGAATGCGACCGATTAATTCGATAAGACCACTTTCCAATTCGAGAATATCCCATCCTTCAAGTTGAATCTTTCCTTCATCCATTTGAAAATGATCTACAAAGCTCGCCATGGTTTTCGATAGACAATCCGGAAGCAATTCGCGAGTACGTTCTTTTAAAAAGTCACATCTCTCTGAAAGAGAGACACTTTTCTTATTTAACCTCGGTACGACTACGATTTTTCTATTTCCGTGCTCATTACAACAAACTCGAATACACTTAGAAACTTTCTTTTGCTCGTTCAACTCGCATTGTGAAACGAAGCCTTTCAATACATGAGCTCCATCCAATAGAAGTTGAGCATTTACAACTTCGCACCCTTGTCTTTCGACGATGTATACTTCCTCTATACCGGTGACTAGATTTCTCTTGAGTGTCACACCACCTACTCTAACGGTGATGACGTCATCATTTAAAAATACATTCAAATCGATAAATCTCATCGTCGGCTCGTTACTATTCAGCAAGAAATTCAATGTGACATCATGCGATGTGACATTGTATTTACCGGTGTACGAAATTATCGCATTTTCTCCTTCTGGCCATTTTCTTTTCTCTTTATAAATGGTGATATCCCCACTACTACGAAAAGTTACATTTCTGATTACATTGCGACTCATGATTTCGTACATTATCTCCTCGAATGCGTACGTTGCCCACTTATCGAAACATTCTGAAAAATATAACGTTTGCTTCGTCAAAGCTTCGTGTGTCTTGTCTCCTCCTTCGAAGACATCTTCTCCGAACATTTTCTTCCCTTGCTTTTTGGCCGCTTTGATGCTCATATTTGCCGTCTCGACGACGATTCCTTTTTGATAACTCTCAATCGCAGTGCTTCCCCATTCGGCTGCCACCGTCGCGAGTTTTTCTTTTTCTTCCAATATGCACGAAACTATATCCACTTTTTCTTCATTTTTTTTCATGTTGGACCTCCTCAAAATTTGAAAAATATTTTAACATACACAACAAAATAGTGCAATTCTTTTCCGATCTACATTAACCTGTAAGCTTATCTATAAAAATTTATACATTTCACTTCTTGAAATTTCTAATCTATATGGTATACTTAGATACGTAATCACCGAGAGTGAAAAAGAAAGGAAGTATATATAATGGAACTAAAAGGAAGTAAGACAGAAGCAAATTTGATGGCCGCTTTTGCAGGGGAATCTCAAGCAAGAAACAAGTACACATACTATGCTAGCAAAGCCAAAAAAGAAGGTTACGAACAAATTGCAGCGATCTTCGAAGAAACTGCTAACAACGAAAAAGAACATGCCAAATTGTGGTTCAAAGAATTGCACGGAGGAGAAGTTCCTTCGACTTTAGAAAACTTGAAAGATGCCACAGCAGGAGAGAACTACGAATGGACAGATATGTACAAAGAGTTTGCCGAAACTGCTAAAGAAGAAGGATTCGATCAAATAGCTCGCCTTTTCGAGATGGTCGGAGAAATTGAAAAGCATCATGAAGAAAGATATTTGACTCTTTTGGGAAATGTCGAAGCAGACAAAGTATTCCACAAAGACGAAGATACCGTTTGGATTTGCCGCAACTGTGGACACGTTTACTATGGAAAAGATGCTCTAAAAGTATGCCCTGTCTGCAAACATCCAGAATCCTACATGGAATTGAAAGCCAATAATTATTAAAAAGTTCTCAAAGAACTTTTTAATTTTGTCAATTTTTGAAAAAAATCATCTCGCTAATCAAAAATAAGTTTTAAAAAAAGTTACGATATGTTAGAATAATATCGATTTTAGGAGGAACAATTATGTTGACATTGACAGAAAATGAGGATTATAAAGATTTGATGAATACGACGGAGATATATCGACTCATCTTGGACATGAGAGTATATCGAGAAATTTTCTCTTCATCGTCATCTCTCATCGACAAGACAAATTACATCGCACTTATAACGCACTTTTCTAACCTATTTGCTAGGTTGGAACAAATCATATCGAATTCTAAAAAAGATTGTACTCTTTTGAGTGAAATTCCCAAGGACACATTTTACTCAGCTCTTTCCTTGACGATGCACTACAAAAATGAGAATGCAAAAATCAAAAGTATTCTCGATGAGCAAAGACAGCTGGCCGCATCATGCCCGAACACAAGACCATTCATCATCGAACTATGTGAGTTTATTTCCGCATGTCTAGGAATATTACCTGACGAGTATATCGATTCTCTCATGAACTCGGCTTGTCAAATTCTGCATATGGCCCCAGTTTTATGCGATTCCGAATTGACCGAATACATGCTCTTTTGCTCAATTCCTCGCTTCTTCGATGCTTATTTCTTAAAAGATTCTGACGTCGTTCCTTTCGATTATGTTTTGAATAGACTTCTCAAAAAGGCCCCGACTTCTGAAGTCAATCTTCAATCGAACATAACCTTGATAGCGAAATACACTTCATTACAACCGAGTATCGAATCGCTGAGTTATCTTTTAAAACCGTTCAGTGGACCTGCTCGAACAAAAGCACGCACTACCCTCGAAACCATTCATGCCTGCACTTTACCTTTGCCTCTGGATCTTTTAAATAAATTTATGGGTGAAAAGATATCGGAATATATTGCCGCAGGAGAAGACAGTGCTCTTGCCAACCTATTCGAAGGTTTGCTTATACTCTGTCCGCCCGATGAAAATGATTGGATAGCCACATTCATAACTACACTACGTTCGTACCCAAATGGTCACCGTCACTTGAAAGTTCTCGCTTCCCTTCTTGGCGAAGAGAGTCGCGTTGCCTTTGATGCAGCTCTACATTCGATAAGCGACACAGATGAAAAGATACTTCGAATAACTCCAATCGAAAATTGACGAGCATATATTGCCCACTTTGCAACCTCTTTGAGGAAAGACAAAAGTGGCTGTCGAAAGTTAAATATCTTTCGACAGCCACTTTTATATTTTAATTTCCGACATCGGATTCAATCGTTTTAGGTTATTCTTTTTCTAAATCGATATTGTCGTATGCCCCTGCATCGAATACTTCATATCCCAATTTTTTTAAAGACTCGTATGCAATTTTACTTCTCGCTCCACTCCGACAATAGACGACGATAGTCTTATCTTTTTCCAAATCGACATTACCATCGATCTCATCGTAAGGTAAATTCAAAGCACCTGCAATGTGCCCCTCTTCGTATTCCTCGACTGTTCTCACATCGACGATCGTATAATTGCCTCTTTCGACTATAGTTTTCAAAGTGAGCTTTTCTTTTTTCTCATTTCCGCATCCACACAAGAGGACTATGACGAACACGAGCAAGATTGCTTTTTTCGCAAAATCAGTTTTTTCCTTTATCAATTTCTACTACCCTCTTCCAGTTTTAAAAGTTCTTCGAGCACCAACTGAATCTCGTCACCTTTTTTATTGACTGTCGCTCTGAATTTGTTGAGTTCACCTATGACGATTTTTTCTATCATGCTGTTATTGCGAGGAAAAATGACCGAATCGATCGACCCACTATCATCATTCAACATGGCGAATGCCATCTTCTCACCTTTTTTAGTGTTGATAACTTTGATGTTTTCCACAATCGCTACTGTCTCGATTCTGCGTCCCATAAATTTCGATAAATCTCGATATTTTACGATACGTCCACCGACATACTTGCCAGCAGGATGCCCAGAAATATAAAAGCCGAATATTTCCAATTCCGGATACTCTTCATCATCTTCGTTTGCAGGCTCCAATTCCGGTTTGACTACCAGCGATTCATCCAAGCTGCCGATGAGCTCCAAATAAGTCGTCGCGACATCTATATTTTTCAAAAGTGTATTTTTTGATTTGTCGAAATCTTCGAGAGCTCCTGCTTTTATGAGCAATTCGAGACAAGATCGATTCACACCTTTCTGATAAGTCTTCTTTAAAAAATCGAAATAGTCTTCATAGGGTTGATTTTCTACTATCATCTGACTTTGCAAAGCTGTCACTCCTTTGATAGAAGTCAAAGGCAAAATGACTGTTCCATCTTTTATGACATACTCGCTCCCACTCGTATTGACATTTGGCCTCACTATTCTCAAACCTTTATTTCTAGCCTCATCGATGACATCTTTCGTTTTTTTCTCACTTCCCAAATTCATATTCAAAGTATTGACCTGAAATTCGTCGGAGAAGTTTGTCTTCAAATAAGCTGTTTGATAAGCAATCAGAGCATAAGCCACCGAGTGTGATTTGTTGAAACCGTAATCGGCAAACCGCAAAATCAAATCGTACACCTTCTCGGCTAAATCTTCCTCGTATCCCTTCGCGACAGCTCTACTCTTGAATTTCGCTCTCTCTTCGATCATGACTTCCTTCTTTTTCTTGCTCATCGCCCTTCTCACCAAGTCGGCTTCTGCATAAGAATATCCGCCCATTTTGGAAAGAATCTGCATGATTTGCTCCTGATATATGATGATACCATAAGTCGGCTTCAAGATAGACTCCAAATCTCGATGTAAATAGACGACAGTTTTTTTCCCTTTGCGTCTTGCAATGTACTCGTCGATATTTTGCATAGGACCCGGTCTAAACAATGCTATGGCCGCGACCAAATCATCGAAATTTTCTGGTTCCAATTTTCTCAAAAAATTTCTCATTCCCGGTGTTTCAAACTGAAATATTCCATCCGTGTTGGCCTTTTTAAAAATCGCATCGTACGTTTTGGCATCGTCCAATCTTATGCTTTTAAGTTCGAAGTCGGGCCTCGTCTTGTGAATCAATCTGACCGTATTGTGAATAGTCGTCAAATTTTTAAGCGCCAAAAAATCCATTTTCAAAAGTCCTAACTTTTCGAGATATTCCATTGTATAACCCGTAAGAATACCCGACTTGTTGTCGAACACCGGTATCAAAGTTTTGAGCGCGACCGAAGATATGACGACTCCTGCGGCATGAATAGTTGTATTCCTCTTCAATCCTTCCAACTTCATGCTGATTTTGTACATCTTCTCGAGTTTGTTTTGTTTCACAAATTCGCTTATCTCAGAATTTCCAGCATTCTCTTTAAGACTCTTCTTAGGATCCAACATCTTGGACAATTTCCCGACCATCTCATCGTCGTAGCCGAACAACTTGCCGACATCGCGCACCGCCTGTCGACAACCGAAAGTACCGTATGCGATGATGAGAGAAACCATGTCATTGCCATATTTGCTCCGCACATAATCGATGACCTCGCCGCGGCGAACATCTTCGAAATCTATATCTATATCCGGCATGGTTACTCTCTCCGGATTCAAAAATCTTTCGAACAACAAATCGTACTCTATCGGATCGATATCGGTTATTCCGAGAGTATAAGAGACGAGAGCCCCAGCAGCGCTACCACGGCCTGGGCCGACATAAATATCGTTCTTTTTCGCAAACTTAACGTAGTCATATACTATCAAAAAATAATCGACAAATCCCATCTTTTCGATGACATCCAATTCGTACTGCAATCTCTCTTTGTAAACTTCACTTACACTTCCATGTAATCTCTTCTCTAACCCGCGTGTAGCCAAAGATCTCAACAACTTTTTCGATTCGTCCTCTGTTTTACAGAATTTCGGAATATACCGTTTCTTATAGTCGAATTCTAAATTGCACTCCTCTTGGAATTGTTCAATCGTCTCTCGATCGAAATCGCTACCTTCGAGAACATAATTTTCTCCCGATTCGTAAGGCACATCTGCAACCTTGTACAAAATCTTCAAAAGCGGTTCGTCTTCCTTTTTAAAATATGATATCTCGTTTATGAAAAGCACATCTCTACATATGAGCATCGCACTTTCCAATTCCCTTTGATTGTCATACCCCAAGTATGTCTCCATGACGACTTTTAGGCGATTATAAAATTTATAACTGTCGTAAGGAAGCACACATATGAGCCCCTCATTACAACGTACTATCTCATCTATGGTCAATCTGTTCTCGTTGATCGCATCGTTTATTCTGATGATATTCAAATACCCTTCGTAATTCTTAATATATAAATAGAATCGATAATCCCCGATTTTTACGATCATGCCGAATATACCTTTTAGATTCTTCTTGGCACACTTATCTAAAAAGTCCATTATCGAATAAGGATTCTCATCCAATAGACCGACATACTTCGCTTCATGACTGGCCGCATACGTGACAATATCTTCTATTGTGAGAATGCTTTTTAGTAGAGAATAATCACTTTTAAAACTTATCGGCATGTACTTCATAATTATCCTCCTATAGATAAATTTTACCACATTGCCCATTCATCATACAAGGGCCAAAGAAACAAATTGCCACACTTCTCTATGAGCTCTCGTATTATCCTTGAAAATTATCTGTTTTATGTTACAATAAACCTGAAATGGAGGTTTTGAAATGACTATTAAAAAAGAAAAAATTACCGATAGAAAGACGTATGTCTCATATAAACCGTACATTATGACAAATGAATGGCCGGGGCAAGCCAGACTAAACATCTTTTCGACCATCGAATTTACTAAAGACGAACTTTGTAGACGCATGGATACTTTAGGAGCCGTCGACTTTATAAAGAGACTTATGGCAGTCATGCCCGTCGCTCAAATAAATGGTCGTCTCAATCCTTGGGTCTATACAAGCTTGCATATCGAGTTGGGTTTTCTTGTGAATTCTCGCATCCGCAAAGAAAAGAATGCAACTATCGAGAAAAAGGAAGATATCCTGGACGATATTTTTACCGTTACTGTTAACTTCCCTACTTGCTCTGTTGTCGGAGGCACTCTAAAAAAACATTTAGTCTCTCGCCAAAAAACGTTCCTAGTCGATTTAGACGAATTTGCTCGTCTTTTAAAAGTAAACGGATGGAAAGTCAGTCTAACTGATGACTACAACGGCCACACTATCGTAAAAGATATTATAGAAAAAGGAATAATATCTAATCCAAATCTTACGATTGGCAAATCGATATCACTAAATAATCCGAAAGAATTACTTACTGTCTCGTCTTATTCGATGCATCCCATCATGAGAAAGTGTCTTATAACTTCTTTCCTAGAGACTTACTATCCGAAGTTTGTACTTCCCGATAACTTACAAAATAGACAAACTACCTTACCTAAAGAACAGGAAGCTCAAAAACTTTATAGTGAATACGCCCGTCTATGTAAAAACGATAACTTAACCCATACGGATTTAGATGAATTAGTATATTTAGCCGAAGACTTCATCTACGAAAGCACTCACAACGAATCTTCTTCTTACTCATCTTCTCTTCTTTATAGATTACAATCCGCACTCGATTTGTTGGGATATCCTTTAGAAGAAATATCCGAATCATCTCTTGAAGAAATTGGGGCCTCTGTCTTTCTTCAAAAGGCATGTATTTCGACACCTTTCGAGCTCAAAAAAGCTTCTGTTTTAGATGAACTAAAAAGCTATAGAAGAAGATTTTATGACAAAAACTCGAATTACGAGAGACATTCGTTCCTCGAAGGGGCATATGAAGAGGTATTGAACGATTTTGAGGCAATTTTAAATGACGATAAAGAAGTAACTTTTAAAAAATTAAAAGATGACTTAGCAGAATTAAATTATGCCAATTCCAAAGAGAGAACTAATTTCGAAGACACATGCGTCGCCATCGCCGAAGAATTATACGAAAGAAGCACGGGAACTTTCATACAATTGATAGAGAATTTATGTAACGGTTCTTATGACATCGCCTTAAATTGGCCCACCCTACAACCGAATTTTAAAGCTCTGGGCTTCGAAGCAAATACCCCTGAAGAACTGCTAGAAACACTCCATTTGACGATTAAAGAGTTGATCATCATTCTCAAAAAAGTCCGTTCGTTCTCATTGATAGATAAACGTTTCGATTATGATATCTTGGTAACTTATCTCATAGATACTGTGAATGCACACCTCAGCCGAAGGAAAATTGCACAACTTAAGCCAAAAAATTTGACAGAAAACCATTAAAATGCTATAATCAAGAAGCAATTTACGTTTAAGGAGGGAAACATTATGGCAACTAAATTAACAAGAAAAAAACCTAATTTTGCTAATGCAAGATCTCATGCTTTGAATGCCACTAAGAAAAAACAAGGCATCAATCTTCAAAAGATGAATATCGGTGGCCTCAAGGTTAGACTCAGTGCAAGAGAAATGAGAACCATAAAAAAACTGCTCAATGACTGAGCGGTTTTTCTTTGTCCAGATAGAAGAATAAATGATTAAATTGGCTTGCTTAGCTCCGATTAAAGAGCAGCACCGATTATGATAACCAATAAAATGAATAAAACTAAGATAAATGCTGCACCTGTAACGCCATTGTAGTTGTTAGAATATCCGCATCCTTGATTCATGTTTACCCCTC
>CAZKKM010000030.1:0-16580 GCA_964553435.1 uncultured Muribaculaceae bacterium
TATTTATCAATCTACTTTTGTGCAAGAGTTCAAAATAGGCTCTGTAATCGCACCAGATTGATAGGAAACTCGAACTTCGAGTTGAAATAGAAAAACGCGCTTGATAAAAGTGCGTTTTTATGTATTTGTCAAGGGAACTTGCATAAAATAAAAAAAGCAATTTTTAACATTGCAAAGTTGAGTATTCACAATAGGCTAGCACTTAATCTTGTTAGATTGAGTGCGTTTTCTTTTTATAATTCATTATCATTTAAATAATAGAAGAAATTATTCTAAAATTATAATACACCGAATTTGACTAAATACTATCAATTTAGCAAACAAATTTGTACGTCGATTTATCAATAAACAGACGAAATTTATCGATTGCCTTCATAAATTAAAAATGATAACATATTAGTATGGGGTGATGGAACGATGAAAAAGAGAATCATAAAACAAATGGTCAAAACTTTTGAATTGATCGAACTTGGTTATGATTTTATGGGATACACTTTTGAAGAGAAGAGAGATTTATCTTTTCACCATCTGATAATACCTAAAGAAATTTGCAAGAATTTGCATTTGGGATCAGGACAAGAGGAGTGGAATGGGGCCATTTTAAATAGAAAGACTTCGCATGCTTATTTACATTTGATCGAAAGAATGGAACCCGATCTCTTTTATACCATAACGAGCGAACTCATCGACGAAAATGCTCTGAGAAGTTTACAGATTGAAAGTTTAGTTCGTATCAGAAGATTATTGTTGATTTTCGAATTGGAACACGGTAAAGATATACGTCCTACAGGAGAACCGTATATCAAACCAGAATATATTGAGAAGAGAATACCGCTTCTTTAAAGAACCATTTCAAACATCCGAGCTCACCAAATAGAAATTTTTAAAAAGCTTATATGAAAAACATGTATGTGCTAAAATGAATTATGTCTGATCCAGTTATTTTTTATTACCCACTGGACCGAGATATGAAGGGAATCGCTTCGAATGAATCATATGTGGTTGTCGGAAGAGCTATCGACTACGTATTGAAAAATCACAAAAAAATCATAAGAACATCATCATGAAGATGTACGGAAATTCTCCAGCTGAGGCTACGAAAAATGTCGATAGAGCAGACAAAAATAAAGGAAGTTACTACAACTCATCTTCAGCAATCGGTTTGGGGGTGAGAACTATACATCGATTCTTTATAAAATGAGCTTTAAAAATACATTTTTCAAAAATTCGAGTTTATTATCATAATAGTTGACAAACTCGCTTTTTTATTGTACTATTGTATTATTCAAGTAATACAACGAGGTGATTTGAAATGGAGTTCAACTTCGATAACGAAAGACCCATCTATGTTCAACTGGTCGAACAACTAGAAAAATGCATAGTCACAGGACACTATAAGCCAGGAACTAGACTACCGTCTGTTCGCGAACTAGCAGCCACGACCAAAGTAAACCCCAACACCATGCAAAAAGCACTGGTCGAACTAGAAACTTCACATCTCATCTACACCGAAAGAACCAATGGCAAATTCGTCACCGAAGACACAAAACTCATCAAAGAAAGAGGCCAGAAATTCGCTCGCGAAAAAGCTATAAAATACTTGAATGACATGTCTGAACTCGGTTACAGCAAAGATGAAGCAGTCGATTACTTGAACAGTTTGGGAGAATGAATATGAATAACGAATTAATTAGATGCACACACCTTTATAAATCATACGGAAAAAAAGAAGTATTAAAAGACATCGATCTTAGTATTCCTCGAGGCAAAATCATCGGATTATTGGGCAAAAATGGAATGGGTAAAACTACACTCATAAAGCTTATAAACGATCTTCTAACACCGACTTCGGGAGAAATTCTCATCGCCGGCCAACCGATAGGAGTCTCTTCGAAAAAGATCATTTCTTACCTGCCAGAGCGCACTTATTTAGACAAATCGATGAGTGTCGAAGAAATCATTCGCTTCTTCACAGAATTTTACGAAGACTTTAGACGCGATAAAGCTATGGAATTGCTTCACGATTTGGATATCGATCTGAAAAGCAAAATAAATAAGATGAGCAAGGGAATGCAAGAAAAATTACAGCTAATTCTCGTGATGAGTCGCAAAGCAGATCTTTATATCCTAGATGAACCTCTGGGAGGAGTAGATCCGGCGACTCGTGATTACATATTGGATACGATACTTGCAAATTTCGACGAGAACTCGAGCATCATCATCTCGACACACCTCATCGCTGATATCGAACGCATATTGGATGAAGTCATTTTCATCGACGACGGACGCATCGTTCTCATCGCGGCCACCGATTCACTTCGCGAAAAAGAAAATGCATCTATCGATAAAATTTTTAGGGAGATGTTCGCATGTTAAAGAAAATTTTAAAATACGATTTGAAATACATTTATAAAGGTCTAACAATTTTCTATATTTTAGATATCTGCACGGCAGTTATTGCTCGCATTCTCATGCTTATCGAAAAGAGCACGATAGCCACATTTTTATCTTCCGCCTTGAGTCTGATTGCGATATGTCTCTTATTTCTGACGATCGGTTACAATTTGCTGAGACTTTGGAACAGATTTTTGAACAACTTCTATAAAGACGAAGCCTATTTGACTCATACACTACCTGTCGAAAAGAAGACTCTTTACACATCTAAGTTCGCCTCGACGATTATTACTTTGGCCACGAGCACCATCGTCATAGTCTTGAGTCTCGCCATCATATATTATTCTAAAGAAAACATAGCTCTTTTGAAGATGACTCTCGAAGGTCTAAAAGACACATACGACAACTTCGTACTTTATATTCTAGGTATGATGTTTGCTATCTTCTTTTTAGAGCTCATTTCTATCGTCTCGGCCGGTTATACGGGGCTGCTGCTTGGACACAAATCGAATGATGCTAAGATGGTGAAATCTATTATCATCGCTCTTGCTTTCTTTATGGGCCTGTCGATAGCCATGCTCCTCGTTGTTTTCCTAACAGGACTCGTCATTCCCGATATCATGGATCTCTTTATGAGCAATGTCGAACCAGGCATCTCGACAATCAAAAATGTCTTGAGCATGGAACTAGTGCTCTACGCACTCATCACGATTTTCTACTTTATCTTGGATTTACATATTTTCCAAAAAGGAGTAAACGTCGATTAGCAAAAGAACCCTCAGGTTTTTTTGCTTTTTAATTTTAAGACTGACATTTATTCCAATATGATGTATAATAGTAGTCGAAATATTCGCATCGATAGATATGATGGAGGTCAATGATGAAAAAAATATATCCGATGCTCGTCGCCGTACTTTTATGTACGAACCTGCTCACTTTATATCTTTACCATTGTGAAAAAGAAAAAGTTAAAAACGCTTTTATGCCTACTTTTCAAGAGGACTACTTGACTCGTCAACTGACCTTGACGGAAAATGCTAAAAACGGAATTCCTTTTGAAGGTTCTTTGATGGAACTTTCGACAGATACTCGATTTAACGATAATACGATAAAATTCGATGTTCCACTCGTAACGCAAAACCCCGATTACCCTAACGGATGTGAAGCAGCGAGTGCCACAATGCTCTTGAAATATCACAGTATCGACATCACTTTGAAACAATTCATCGATACTTATCTTATCACAGCGCCTGTATATGAAAAGGATGGCAAACGTTTTGGCCCAGATCCGAGCAAGGCCTTTGCCGGCAATCCCAGTGATGTAATGTACGGATGGGGAACCCTAGAACCGACCATAAAATGGAGTCTTAGCAAAGTCGCAAGCGACAAGACTCCATTGGCTCAATACGATGTGATCACGAACGATCAAAAATTGGATTTATCTACCCTGAGTTCTCTCATGAAAACACCACTCATAATTTGGGCGACAACCGATTATACTCCGGTCAAAGAAGTTTACCAATGGTACAGTTATGATGGTAAAAGAACATATACTTATGCCAAAAACAGTCATACTGTCATTCTTACTGGCTACGATGAAAAATACTATTACATAAACGATCCTCTAAAAGACAAAAAAGACATCGCCATCGAAAAAGACAAGCTCGAAGATTGTTTCGACAGTGCTGGAAGACAAGCTGTCACTATTACATTCTATCGTACCTTGGACAATGAAGAAGGGAATTAAATAACATGACTATCAAAGAAATACAAGTGAACGACTACGTGACAAAATCGAACCTTCCGGCAAGCGACTATGTAATCAATCCCTACGTCGGTTGTCCTCATGGCTGCAAATACTGCTATGCTTCTTTCATGAAGAGGTTCACCGGACATACCGAAAAATGGGGAACATTTGTCGATATTAAAAGATGTGATAAAAAGATAAATGTCGCCAAACTGAAAGGAAAAAATGTCTTTCTCTCGTCTGTGACTGACTGTTACAATCCTATGGAAGAAAGATATTGCTTGACTAGAACCGTTTTAGAACAACTTCTCCCGGCCGAATGCAACATATCGATTTCGACAAAATCCAAACTCATTCTTCGCGACTTGGACATCCTAAAAAAGTTCTCATCTTTATCCGTTAGTATCTCCTTGAACACTTTGGATGATACATTCAGAAGTGACATGGACGCGGCCTCTTCCGTCGAAGAAAGACTAAAAACCGTGAAGACATTACACACTAACGGAATACATACGATACTTTTCATGTCGCCCATATTCCCACACATCACCGATTGGCAAGCCATCATCGAACAGACATCTCCTTATGTCGACGAATATTGGTTCGAAAATCTCAACCTACGCGGCTCATATAAGACGGACATTCTTGCCTACATAAAAGAAAAATACCCCCAATATCTCGATACATATGAAAAAATTTACCTCTTTAAAGATTCGACATACTGGTATCACTTGGCTAAAGAAATAGAAGATTACTGCCAAAAAAGAAATATCACATACACGAACTATTTCTACCATGATCAATTGGTACGAGAAAAAAAGAAAAATCAAATTATTGAAAAATAAACAAGGCTATTGAGAGGTTAAACGAGAAAAAATATATTCCATCATAAAGGGAAAAGGTTATTATGAAGCAGACTCTGAAAACGGCTATTCATCTTCATTAAATATTATTTGAGCTATTACCATTCAAAAAAACTGGAACGACCGATGTTTTTCGTATCCTTCCAATTTCATAGATCATGCTTTTCGATTGATAAAAGTTTTCTCGTTCTCATTTTGTTTAGAACCGACCGTATAAGAATACACATTACTCGAAAGGACCGTACTTTCGATTTCACAGATAGTATTCAAGTAGCTGATGATTGCCTCGATATCACTTTCACTCGCATCCCGAAGCACACCGTCCACTCCGAATTTGACCCAAATGACATTCGCATGTTCGAAAACAGATAAAATCATATCGATATCCAGCGGTTCTTGGAGCGATTCTAAATCCACTCTGTCGAGCACAAAAGGTATATTTAAATAGATATTCCCTCTCGGACCCACATACAACATTGCATATGTTTTATTCTCTGTCCTCTTTAAATGAGCTTCGACTATAGAATCGGCTTCTTCTGAGGTCAACGGAACGAGCACTTCTTGACTTGTCATTTTCCAAAGAGATAAAATGCCCTCCTCAAAACATTTCAAAACTTCATCATCTTTCAACAGCTGTGAAGAAACGATACCAACCGGCTTGTGAAAAATAGCTCGATAAAAATTTCTGCTCTCATCGACATACAATATGACTCGTTCTTGCGGCTCATTTAAAATGCTATCCTTTTCATAATACTTAGACATATCTGATTCAAAAAGCTCGTCCAAACTATCTACAGCATCTTCCGAATCCGCGAATTTCGTCTCGGCAAAAAGCGCTTCGATCGAATCCGGAACCAACGTTATCGCATTAACATCCAACAATTTATAAAAATCACGATAGTTCTTGATGGAAACCTTGGTAAATTTTCCATCTTTTCTTCTCAAAATAGTATGAAAAAGCTGTTCTTTCTTAGAATCGATTGTCATATCGTTGTAAGTTAAGACATAAAAATTTGTCGATTCACCATTCAATAGCAATGCGGCCACGTCGACTGCCTCGATAGGATGAATTCCTCCATTGTATAATTTATCTTTTGGATATTTGGGATAGGACATTCCAAATTTTTCCGGTGGCAAAGGTATTTCTCTCATAAATTTTCTCTCCCCTTTGATAGTCCTATATTATACATTCCTTTTTTTAAAAGTCAATTATTTGCCAAATATTCCAATTATGAAAGCCTACTCTTGCTAACGACTGAAAAACCATGTTACAATCTATATGAATGGAAGTGATTATATGGCGACATCGAAAGAATTCATCGATTATGTTTGTGACCAATTATCGGGTTCTAAGAGCATTCGCTACAAAAAGATGTTCGGAGAATACATGGTCTACGCAAACGATAAACCTGTTGTTCTCGTCTGTGACGAGACAGTTTTCGTAAAAAAACTCGACTGCATCGAAAGTCTGATGCAAAATGCCGAAGTAGGATACCCGTATAAAGGTGCCAAAGAGCACTACATCTTGGACATCGAAAATGCCGAATTTGCTCGAAAGATAGTGGACATTCTCGAAGAAGTGACACCTCTACCGAAGAAAAAACACTAAGCTAACCATCATTAAATTTTAGTCGGAACCCCGACTTCTTTTATTTTATTGAAGTCACATCGACGATTTGATATAATATATTTGGAAAAATAGGAGGTCATTTTTTATGAGAAATGTAGGAACAGTAGTGAGGGGTATACGTACTCCGATAATAAAAGAACACGACGATTTGGCTACTATCGTCGTCGATGCGGTCTTGTCAGCAAGCGAGTCGGAAGGATTCACTTTCCGCGATAGAGATATAATTGCCATCACCGAGGCCGTCGTCGGAATAAGCGAAGGAAACTATGTCACGGTCGACGACATCGCCACCGACTTGAGAAACAAATTTCCGTCTAAGAATATCGGAGTCGTCTTTCCGATTTTGAGCCGCAACAGATTTTCGATGATACTGAAAGGAATCGCTAGAGCGATGGACAAAATCACCGTTCTTTTGAGTTTTCCGAGCGACGAAGTTGGAAACGGCATACTGGATGAGAAAACATTGGACGAAAGCCAATACGATTTGGGAAGCCTCATCAGCGAAGCCGAATACGAAGAGACATTTGGAACTTTCATCCACCCATTCACAGGTATCAATATGGTCGATTTCTATCGCGACCTCATAAAAAACGAGAACTGTGAAGTCGAATTCGTCTTCTCGAACGATGCCAAGGACATCCTAAAATATGCGAATGACGTTTTGACCTGTGACATCCATACGCGAGAGAAAACAAAAAAAGCTCTTCTCGCTGCTGGAGCACACACAGTATACGGACTCTTCGAAGTTATGAGTGAGCCCATCGATGGAAGTGGATTTAATCCAAAATACGGACTTTTAGGTTCGAATAAATCGACAGAAGAGAGACTCAAACTCTTTCCTAAAACAGGCGATGTTCTCGTACGCAATATCCAAAATAAGATGAAAGAGAAAACTGGGGTCACTGTCGAAGTCATGGTCTACGGAGACGGAGCTTTCAAAGATCCAGTCGGTCACATCTGGGAACTTGCAGATCCAGTCGTCAGTCCGGCTTATACGGAAGGACTCGAAGGAACACCGAATGAAATCAAACTAAAATACATTTCGGACAACAAATTCGCCGACTTGAGAGGCGATGAACTGAAAGCCGCCATTAAAGAAGAAATTGCCAAAAAAGATGCGAACTTGAAAGGAAACATGGCTTCGCAAGGTACGACACCGAGAAGACTTACTGATCTCATCGGTTCTCTATGTGATCTCACGAGCGGCAGTGGAGATAAAGGAACTCCAGTCGTCTTCGTCCAAGGCTATTTTGATAACTTAGCAGATGAATAAAAAATTACAAAGGGAGTTTTGAACAATGGACAATGAACAAGATATTTTAAAGAAGGCCAACGTACTCGTCATTTCTGATGACCCGACTGAACTCGCCGCTGTGAAAAAACGCGGCTTTGAACGCGTCGATTATTTCAAATCGGAAATCTGTGCGGCTAAATACTTTTCTCGTAACAAGAGAAGACTTGCAACATACGATCTAGTCATCTTCGGCCACCTCGAGACCTATTCGCTTGTTAAGAGAAAAGATTGCAATATGAACGAACTCTTGGATAGAGTCTTCAGGCGCTCTCGCAAACCGTATGTTTGCATGGAACAGAGGCCAACTTACGATTCACATGAATGGAAAGTTAGGATACACGATTCGCTTTTGTTTAGAGAATTGCAACTATCGTCCACAAAATGTGAAGATGCTTTGGAAAAATGCCTCCTCGCCTTAAAAGACGTAGAACACAAATATAAATTTTTGAATCGCCGAAAGCCAGAATTCGTACCCGTCACCATAAAATACCCCATTATGGATACTTATCCGACGACCAAAAAAGATTTGAAGATTCTCTTTTGTCATCCGGGAATATCCGAAGAAATAATACGCAAACTCGAAACTTTGTATAAAGTCAAGATTGAAATTGTCGATGAAAACACTACACCTTTCGCCGAAACAGTCACACGATTGGGAGATTACGATTTGATAATCGGGACCAATCGACGATTGAAAAGAGTTCTCGCCGAAAGTCGGGAGCAATGCAACATGACGGGAAGAGCACTATCACTCATCGCAGTATTCGAAGATAGTGTTCTATATTGTGATTTGGACAAAGACACTTCGACAAGCCTAACCTGTATCGAATCATCGGTGCAGTGCTTTGCGAGCGGTCGTGTTTGTCGTAATGCATCTACAGAAGCAATCGAAGAGCATTTCAAAATTCCCATCATTTACAACCTCGAAGACACTCCTCAAGATAGATTTACCAAAAGAGACGAAAAAATTTTGAGAGCACATTTGGAAACTTCGCTGATTCTTTATACCGAACAGATAAAAACTCTCCATTATGATGATCTCTATTCTATTTATTGGGAAATCCGGATAGGGAAAAAAGTTCGTAGCCCTCAGGCTTACAACACCCTCTACGAACTGACACACGACAGAGTCGCAAAAGAAATTGAAACTGAAATCGCCCCACTCGAGAAACTGAACGAAATCCGCAAATACATCGCGACGTACATAAAGTATCGACAAGAAGGAACAGCTTTTACCAATCTCAAGGATATCAGATTGAGTAGACCATCCGAAACATACCGCATAGAAATAGTTCACAAAGGAAGAGCATTATGTTCTTTGACATTACAAGGATCCGATAGTTCTGTCTATCAAGTTATAAGCACTCAATCTCTAGGAATGAAAGGGCGATTAAACCCTGCTCGAACGTCGATCATCGCTATAAAAAAATACGGACTCGCTTTGAATCAATATAATCAAGCATCGAAAGAAGACATTTGCATTATCGATTTTGTACATAAGAAAGTGATGTCGACGATTAAGCCTATCGTAGAGCAGGCCTCCGTCAACTACCCACAAAGAGGCAAGAGAATTTCGATGACTCCAACTTCGGGTAGAAAATGAGTCCTCATAAAGAGGGCTTTTTCTTTTGGATTAAATTTTCTTCAGGTATTGTGTCCAGTCACAATATTTGATAAAATAATATTACTCCCTTAGAAAGTAGGTGATTTCTATGGATACAAATGTAAGTTTGAACATCATCAGAAAACACGTCGGACCGATAAATTTTATCAAAGGTAGAACATATTATCCTTTTTATGTGAAACTTCTCGAATCGATAGATAAATCCGAAGGTACCCTTCATATATTTCGAGTCATTTCGGAGCATGCAGCCGTCAATTACAGTGTCAAAATCCTCATCGATAAAAAAGAAATTGTGGAAAGCACATGTACTTGTCCACAGTATGAGAAAGAAGGATGCTGCAAACACATTGCCGCGAGTCTCTATAATTATCGTGACGAACTTTTCACATTGAGCAAAGAAGAGAAAAAGATGATAATATCCAAAAACATTCTCGAAAATATGTATTCTGAACGTTCTTTGCCGAAGACCGGCATCAAAAAACGTATGTATTTGGAGGTATGTTTGCACTTTAACTACACAAATTCATCTATGAGAGTGAACTTCAAAATCGGCGAAAACAAACTCTATAATCTCAATTCTAAACTTCCTCAATTCATTAGAGCCTATAACTCGGGCGAAACACTCGTCTTCGGCAAAGATTTCACCTACGATCCGACCGTCAATTTTTTGACTGATGAGGACGAAAAAATAATAAAATACCTTATCGAATATGATCGTCGAGCATATTATTCGGTTCGCGAACTCAATCTCACCGATACGGACATTTGGGATTTTATTCAATTGGTCAAAGATAGAGATTTGTTTATCGAACTCGATGGACTACAAAAAATATTCAAAATTGAACGCATCGAAGAAGGAAGTCCCTATCGAATGACTCTCGCCAAGGAAAACGATCTATATCACTTGAAAATCGACAACAGAAACGAAGGGCGCTTGACGAAATCGTATAACTATGCCTTCGTAAATGGTATTCTCTATAAAATACCTGCTAAGATAAAAAATATGCTCTTTGCCCTTGCGGATAACGATCTCGACACCCTGACCTTCGAAAAAGCTGATCTCGAATACTTCGTCAAAGGTGTACTTCCGGTCATCAAAGAAAATGTTGCCCTCGACGATACAGTAGCCGGCGAGATAATCATTTCGAGTAAACCGGAAGCCAAACTCTATCTCGATTTCAAAAGAAATTTAGTTGTTCTCGAAATCAAGTTTTCTTACGACGGCATGGAAATCGATTACTTCGAAGAAAATGGGAAGATTGCTCGCGATTACGAATACGAACAAGAAGTTGTCACTTACATGCTCGCTTATGGATTCAAAGAAGGAGACAAAATCTTCTACTTGGATGATGACGATATGATAGGCGATTATCTTGAAAGAGGTCTTGAAAAAACAGCCGAAAAGTACGAAGTATTTTCGTCACAGAAGATAAAAAATACAAATTTTCTAAAAGATAACCACATCAAATCGAGCTTTGGCATAGGAAAAGACAATATTCTTCGATGCGAATTCGACTTCGGAAACATCAAGAATGAAGAAATAGTGGACATTTTAGAAACTCTCAAAAAAAAGAAAAAATATTATCGATTAAAAAGTGGCGATTTTCTGAATCTTGAAGATGCTGAAGAACTTCGTGAATTGGAACGTCTAGCCGAAGATATGGACCTTACCAATAGAGAACTAGAAAACGGATCGAGTGAAATTCCCAAATACAGAGCAGTCTATCTCGACTCCTTAAAAAAAGACAAATACCACATCATAAAGACAAACAATCTCTTTGACGAACTCATAAATAGATTTACATCTTATAAAGATGCCGAAGTCGACTTTTCAAAGAAGGACAAAGACACCCTGCGCGACTATCAAGAAATCGGAGTAAAATGGCTTTATAACATATATAAATGCGGATTCGGAGGTATTCTCGCCGACGAAATGGGGCTCGGTAAATCCATTCAATTGATCTGTTTCATAAAAGAAATAATCAAAGAAAAGAAAGATGCTAAAATTCTCATCGTCGCTCCGACATCTCTCGTATACAATTGGAAAAACGAATTCGATAAATTCGGAAGCGAAATCTCATATAAAGTATTTGCCGAAACCCGTTCGACACGTAAGCACGATTTGGAAAATATCTCTAAAATAAATGTGCTCATCACTACCTACGGTCTTGCGCGCCAAGATAAAGAAGAATACGAGAAGATCGATTTCGAACTCATTGCCATCGATGAAGCTCAGAACATCAAAAATGCGAATGCTCAAATGACGAAAGTCATCAAGTCCTTACATGCCAACACGAAAGTAGCTCTTACCGGTACACCACTGGAAAACTCGGTCATGGAACTTTGGAGCATTTTCGATTTCATAATGCCAGGTTATCTCGCCAATTTTCTAAACTTTCAAAGAAAATACCACATAAAAGATGTCGATGAAAAGAATCTCGAGCAACTGAGTTCTCTCAACAAGCAAATTGCACCTTTCATTTTGAGAAGAAAGAAAAAAGATGTCATCAAAGAGCTGCCAGATAAGATCGAAAATAACATCTTCATCGATTTAAACGAAACTCAAAAAAAACTATATGCCGCCCAATTGGAAAAGACCAAGAAAGAAATAGACGAAGTGATTGCCGAGGAGGGATTCGAAAGAGCCAATTTCAAAATACTCCAACTCTTGATGAAACTCCGTCAATTGTGTATCGACCCGGCCATCCTCTATGAAAATTACACAGGCGGAAGTTCCAAGATAGAAAATCTGATATCGATAACCAAGGACATCATTGCCAATGGTCATAAGATACTTGTTTTCACGAGCTTCAAAACAGCCCTCGACATCGTCAACAAAGAATTCACCAACAACGGCATATCGACCTACGTCATCGACGGAAGTGTCCCGTCCAAAAAGAGAATGGAGCTCGTCGACAAATTCAATACTGACTCCACTGATGTCTTTCTGATTACCCTGAAATCGGGTGGAACCGGTCTCAATCTCACGAGTGCCGACGTCGTAATTCATCTCGATCTTTGGTGGAACCCGCAAGTCGAAAATCAGGCCACTGATCGCGCTCATCGCATTGGTCAAAAGAACACAGTCGAAGTTATTAAATTGATTTGCAAAGGCACGATAGAGGAGAGGATTCTCGAACTACAAAACAAAAAGAAGGTATTGAGTGATACCCTCATCGAAGGTGAAAACAGAAATGAAAACATCATCTCAAAGCTATCAGCAGACGATATCAAAAATTTGTTATCGATCGATAACGAAGATTAAAAAATTATGTTATGAGAGGAGAAAAGACAACTTAAGATGACACATATAACGACAGAAGAAAGAGAGCGAGTCTATCATATTCTCGCTCACAATAAAACTATTACTACAGCTCTTCTTCGCAATGCTGGTTTTTCAGAAAAGAGAATACACTCGCTCGTCCGAGAAAATTTCATAAATAGGGTAAAGATAGGAAAATACGAACTTTGGTCTATTGGATCTCTCTATCTTTATTGCCTCGACCGCATGGCACTCGGCGATATTGACGAAGCTCTCGCCGGATTTGAGTATTATTATCTCAAAAATCCAACTGCGCCGACTGCCAACCTTGCCATGTTCATGCGGTGTGTCCTACGAAGAGACTATGTCGATGTCGAAAACTATCTCGATGGTTTCATCCGGCCGGCAGAAGATGCAGCCCAAAATGCCGATTACAATTTTTATTTATACATGCTCGCTTTCATCATCGATCTTCCCGACAAATACAAAGAAAGAGTTCGTAAAATGTCGTACTCCGATATTGATTCTAAAAATCAAAAAAACAGTGATTTATCGCCCGTACGCATCGCAGTTTATTATAGCCAAAATTTCACTTCGGCCTACGATTATCTCGATAGAAAAGATGACAAATCCAACCGAGCCATCATCATACGACATCTGCTATTACAAGCCTTGGAAAGACAGAATAATCTTACCGAAAGAATGAGAGTTTTGTTACGAGAACGCAATGTCAAAGCAATAAAACAGCTTCTCGATGCCGAAGCCGCAAGACACGAACTTAAGGTGACACTGCAAGGTTTTCGCTCTCTTGCCGATGACATTCTTTGGATGAAAAGAACAGGTATACCTATCGCAGCCAATACCGAAGATACCGACGAATTCTTTCGGCTTATCCAACTAAAAAACTATGATCGTGCCTTAGAGAATAATGCTCATTTTATGAAATTCAGTAAAAAATATCGCCTTCACAACGATTTGGGCATTCTTCTCACTGAAGCCATCGCTGTTCGCGATCGACTGCTGGCTCGTTCAAAAACAAAGAGGATGCATCGACCAAAAGCTCCACTTCCGATTTTGACACCAATAAGTTCAATGATTTCCTCTTTGACAATTGGCAACATCGAAGAAGGCTTGGCTTATCTCGCAGTCGTAATCGATCTCAAAGGACTTCAAGAATACGATTATATTTTGAAGGGCACAGTCGATATTTGCTTGAATGAAAAAGACACAGCATTTATTGCGCCACTCATCGCTTTGAGTGAATTATCGAGGGGAACATTTTCCTTCGATTTGGATGAGTATCTGACGAAATTCGATTATTTTATCAAAAACAATGATCTCGCTTCTGCCCAAGTATGTATCGATATCATGGCAATTGCTCGCGAGCGCGGCCACATTCCTTTACCAAACGAAGAAATCTTGCGAACACTCAAAACCTTACGCAAAAGACTGAACAAAAGAAACGAACTTGTGACGAAAAAGATGATCAAAAGACAAAAAAAGTCACAAAATAATTGACGGATTTTTAAAATTAAAATCCGTTTTTATTTAAGTTCCTTCACGAATAACAAGAGTCAAAATTTGCTTTAACCACTTGAATTATTTACGACAATAGTATATAATCATTATTAGAATAAAGGGTGATGTAATGTGGCGAAGATAACAGGTCTATGTGCACATGAAATATTAGATTCGAGAGGTAATCCGACTGTCTATTGTGAAATGCAGATAGACGAGCACATCCTCGTCGCTTCGGCAGTCCCAAGCGGGGCATCGACCGGAGAAAAAGAAGCATTGGAACTTCGTGATGCCGTTCTCAGTCGTTATGACGGAAAAGGTGTCAAAAGAGCAGTCACCAACATAAACGAGATTATTAAACCTGAAATCATGGGCATGGAACTCGATCAAAAGGCCATCGACGAAAAGATGCAGGAAATGGACGGAACAACAAATAAGTCTCATCTCGGAGCCAATGCCACTTTAGCTGTTTCGCTATGTACATTGAAAGCTCTCGCCGCCGTCCAAGGTAAAGAACTCTATGAAAACTTGAGTGAAGGAAGTATATCCATGCCTATAGCCATGATGAACATCTTAAACGGTGGTATGCATGCCGGAAACGGAGTAGACATTCAAGAATTCATGATCGTGCCGACAGTAAAGACTATTCACGAACGTATCAGATGTGGCGCCGAGATTTTTCACAAACTGGCAGAAATTCTCAAGAAGAAGGGATTGACTACCGGTCTTGGAGACGAAGGAGGCTATGCACCTAAACTGGTGAGCAACACCGAAGCATTGGATTTGATCGTCGAAGCAATAAGAAAAGCTGGCTATGTTCCTGGTAAAAATGTCTACATAGCTTTGGATGTGGCAGCCAATTCCATATATAACAAAGACACAAAACTTTACAAAGTCGACAACACTAAATTGACGAAAGATGGACTTCTCAATTATTACAAATATATATGTGAAAAATATCCCATCATAAGTATCGAAGATCCATTCGAAGAAAACGATCTCGAATCGCTCGCTCAAATAACCGAATTACTCGGCAACAAGACGATGATAGTGGGAGATGACTATTTCGTCACGAATAGCAAAATACTGAAAGAAGCAGTCACAAAAAAGGCCGGCAATGCCGTACTTTTGAAACCAAATCAAATAGGCACGATAACGGAAATGTTAGAAACGATACGTGTCGCTCGCGAAAACAATTATAAGATGATAATCTCCCATCGCAGCGGAGAGACGAACGATACGACGATCGCAGACTTGGCCGTCGGCCTCAATATCGGTTTTATCAAAACCGGATCCCTTTCGAGAGGTGAACGTATTGCAAAGTACAATCGACTCATGCTCATTGAGGATAGATTGCTTGGAAAGAACAATTTGGGGTGATGAAACATGAGAAAATTTTTACATGGAATAGGAAATGCCTTTTTGACAATAGTCGTATTGATTTTGATAGTTTATGCTTGGATGTTCATCGAAGTTAAACTTTTACTCAAAAGTTATCCTGAACTCTTCGGTTATGTTTTCTATCTTCAAGAAGGCATCGACATGACACCGCAATTCGATATGCAAGATGTAATCCTCGTCAAAAAAGGAGAAGACTATCAAGTTGGCGATATCATCATGTACTTCGATAGCAAGGATAGTAAATACAAGGTTCATAATGTCGTCTCAAAAGACATGAATACGACCGTCACAAAATGTTCCACCTGTGAAAAGAACGACGAACCGATTACCAAAGATCACATAGTAGGCAAAGCAGTCGGTAAAGTAATGTTCATGGGAGCGATAGTCGGATTCTTTTCTCAAAAGATAGTTTTGATAATATTTGCCGTCGTCGGTGTGGTCTTCCTCGTAATAAGTCAATATTACGAGTTGAAACCTAAAAAAGAAGTCGTTAAAATCGAAGAAACGTCGGATGGAAAAAAATAGACTTGCAAAAAGGCGAGTTAATTGATAGAATATGTAATGTCGTTGAGACATTGCTTTATGGTCTGTTGGTGAAGTGGTCAAACACATAGCCCTCTCAAGGCTACATACATGGGTTCAAATCCCATACAGATCACCAAAATTTGATATCTAACCTCTTATGAGGTTTTTTTCTATATCATTTTAAAATATGTGTAAAATATGGTATCATATAGATATTAGAGGTGATGTTTATGGGAAAACCAGTTATAGGAATCGTAGGTAAACCTTCTTTAGTTTCCGATATGTGGCATTATATGGAAATCGTAGAGGAGATAAGGTATGC
>CAZKKM010000031.1:0-16067 GCA_964553435.1 uncultured Muribaculaceae bacterium
TACACTTTTTATTATATTTGATTCTAATTTTTCCGATACTTCTTGACTCTAACATTATTGGTCATCTTCGTTGACAGGTTTCATCGTGTAATTCTTGCTAGCTTCATTCATATTGGTGGTCAAAAGAGTTTCATAATTCTTTTCGGCACAGGCAAAATAAGCATCTATGTCCGACTCGACGAGGGCTCTTATTTCTTCGATGGAAAGACATTCTAATCGGTCCAGTGAGAGCAAGTCGTCTTCTTCAGCTTCACATTTATGATGCTTCGCCAATCGCAAGGAATATCTTTTCAAGATGGAGGTGAGTGTCGTGACGAATGTAAATTCGCGATAGTCGGTATTCAAAACGGCAATTATGTTGTCGATATCTTCTAAGCTCAAGACATCTCGAGTCGCGCTCGCGAGTTTGATTTCTTCGGAATTAAGAGAGTTACACAAAGTCATGAGCAAGTTGTCGTTCGTCTTGTAAACATCGAAGTAAACACTGCGGGTATTTCGATGATTATGGCCGGTGAAATGAATCAAGTGGTTGGGCAAATTGACTTCAGTAGAGTCCGTTTTGTCTATGTCGCGAAAGAAGCCCCAAATCTTGTAAATAGGTGTATCTCTTTGTATCCAGTAGTGTACCTTTTCGCCTTTTACAGGAAGTATTCTTTGCCAAACTTCACTTTCACGCGAAGATAGAGCAGCGAATTCGCGAAGGCCACCCCTGGTTCTAGCTTTATTCGATGTGAGCGAACGCAAATAAAGAGTGCGCTTTTGTAAAATCATTTTTTCGTCGAGACTGCGTTCTTCCAAACTTACTTCGAATTTCTCACAGGAATTTTCGCCAGGTATATTGAATGTGAGTGCTCGATGATCACGAGTGATGGTGAGCTGATTTTGGAGTAAGTCTTTAGGTATAGTTTCAAAAGAAGCCACATGGTAGATGTTCTTTTCTTCGATGTTTCCTTCGGTTTTGGACGTCTTTAGAACGAGTGCTTCTTTGAAGATGGGATTCTTTTCCGTCTTTTGGTAACGGGCTTCATGAATCGTGGCCGAAGATTGGTCGACTATCGAAATAGCTGGTATGCTATCATCGAACCAGCGAACATAGTAATCTTTCAATCGGGTAGCATCTATTTTTATGTTAAAAATTGAGGCCAATTTTGTAAGATCAGGTTTACTCGACAAATCGCTTCGATACTCGACGTAAGCTCGTCTTGCCTTTTCTTTCCAAGTGGCCAAAATTTTATCTTTTTCATTCAATATATCGCTATCTTCTTTTTTCATACATATTCCTCTTCTTTCGTTTTAACTATAACAAAAAGAGAACCTTTCGTCAACATTTCGAAATCTCTATCTTTTTGCACATTGAGTATGATAGGAAATCGACTATGTAAAGTATATGTAAATGCGTTTCGATATGATACTATAATGCGACAATAATATGGAAAAAACGGTAAAAGTCTAGTATAATGTTGTAAGGTGATTAGATGAATTATCCCTTTAAAAAGAGTGAGTATCGAAAAAACGTCATCGATTATCGCAATCGAGGAATGGATTTGGAGGGACTCATAAATCAAGCCAACGAGTATTACCTGTCGGAAAATAAGGCCGTCATATACAAGAAACCTACTCCCATAGGTATCTTGCATGTAGATTATAAACGCAACAGAATTACGGATGCTTATTTTAAAGATAAATCGACTTTCGATTACAATGGTATCTATCGTGGGAAATATATCGATTTCGAAGCGAAAGAATCTCTTTCGAAAACTTCGTTTCCTCTCAAGAATATTGGAGAACATCAAATAAAACATCTTCGAAGAATATTGGAACATGGCGCTGTAAGTTTTTTGATAGTTGCCATTCGTGGAGAATATTATTTATTGCGGGGTGAAGATTTGATAGAATTCATCGATAACGAATCGAGAAAGAGTATACCGTATTCTTACTTCGAAAAAAGGTGCTATCGTATAGAAGAAAAATTGAGACCGAACATCGACTATTTGAAAGTTGTCGATGAAGTATATTTTAAAGGAGAAAAAGAAAAATGGCTAGCAAAGTAAAAAAAACAAAGGAAAAAACCGAGAAAAAAGGAAATTTTAAGTTTGCCAATGTAACACAAAATTTCAAAAATAAAAAACGCAAAGATACGAAGATAGTATCGAACGAAGTCAAGGAGAAAAAGCCTAAAAAGAAAAGACATATTTTGTTGATCAGTTTCATGGCTATACTCATTTTGGGATCGCTCGCTTGTTTATCTTTTTGTGTTTACATCATCGCCGTGTCACCGGAATTTGATCCGGAGGCTCTTCATACGAACAGTTCGACGAATGTATACGATGTGAATGGAAATTTGATAGCGAAGATGGGAGCGCAATTTCGAGAAAATATCACTTACGATGAATTACCTGAGGTTTTAATAGATGCAATAATCGCGACTGAGGATTCGAAGTTTTTCCAACATTCGGGAGTCGATCTGTTGCGCTTTTCCAAAGCAGTAGTCGGACAGTTATTGGGCCACAACGATGCTGGGGGTGGCTCGACGATCACGATGCAGCTGGCCAAAATGGCTATAAACGGAACGGAAGCACATGGTATAGGCGGCATAATCCGCAAATTTAAAGATATCTATATGGCTCTTTTCAAGATAGAAAAGACATATTCTAAACAGGAAATTTTGGAATTTTATGTCAATCGTTCGTTCTTCGGCTCTGGCGCTTATGGTGTAGAACAGGCTTCTCAAACTTATTTTGGAAAATCTGTCGGCGAATTGAATTTGGCAGAAGCTGCTACTTTGGCCGGATTGTTTCAGGCGCCAGATGCGTATGATGCATACAAGAATACTGATCTCGCTCAGGCGAGAAGAAATCTCGTCTTGGGATTGATGGTGAGACACGGGTATATCACTCAGGAAGAAGCAGAAACTGCCAAAGCCATTCCTCTTAAAGATATGTTGTCGGGATATAATTTCACTTATTCCGAGTATCAAGGATTCATCGATACGATGTATTACGATGTCATCGAAAAAACGGGACTCAGTCCTTCGATGGTTTCTATGAACATCTACACTACTCTCGATCCGGCAAAGCAGAAGGTCATCAATCAAGTTTATGATGGAACTTTATATAAATGGTGGAACAATGCAGTTCAAGCCGGAATAGCTGTAACAGATGTTCATACCGGTGCCCTCGTCGCCGTCGGTTCTGGAAGAAACAGAAATGCCTTGGGTCTCAACTATGCTACTCAGATAAATAGACATCCAGGTTCTATTGCAAAACCCATATTCGATTATGGACCTGCCATCGAATATAGTGGATGGGGTTCTGGTACCTTCGTCATCGATGATGTTTATACCTACTCCAATGGTCAATCGATCAACAATGTCGATGGTGGATATTATGGCATCATGAATGCAAAAACGGCTCTTGGAAATAGTAGAAATATACCGGCTTTGCAGGCTTTCCAAGCGACAACTCAACAGCAAAAATACGATTTTGTAACGAGTCTCGGAGTGACACCTGAGATGTTGAACAATACCATAATGGAAAGTGCTTCGATCGGTGCTTTCAACGGTACAAATCCGCTCGAGATGTCCGCGGCATATGGAGCCTTCGCTCGAGGCGGTTACTATATCGAACCTTATACGTTTACCAAAATAGAATATCCTGATACAGACAATGAAACATACGTTCATACACCTTCGCGAACCAAGGTCATGAGTGAAGAGACGGCTTATATTATAAATTATATGCTGACTTATGCATGCTCTGCTGGATTGGTCGGAGGTTGTGGCGGAGTAGCCGGTTCGGATATTGCAAGTAAAACAGGAACTTCGAGTGAAGATTATAGTGTCATCAATCTTTACAGATTGCCTCACAATACGATCAGAGATTCATGGCAAGTCGTCTATTCACCCGATTATGCTATGGCTCTATGGTATGGATACGACAAGAATACAAAAGAACATTACATGACGGATAGCGAAGGCTGGACGACGAGAAGACAAATCTCGGCTGTCATAACTCCGCGTATCATGAAAAAGAATTCGCGTTGGTCAAAACCGAGCGGTGTCGTTGGAGTCGAAATAGAAACTGGAACTAATATGTTGGCAAGCGAGTATACACCGGCCAATTTACGAGCAACAGAGTATTATAAAAAAGGCACAGAACCTACCGAAGTGTCGAGTCGTTTTGAGCAACTAGAAAACGTATCCAATTTAACTTATACGACATCCGGCAATCAAATTCAGTTGACATGGACACCTATAGATACTCCATGGGCCATCGACGAGAGTTCTTTACGAGATTTCTTCGATGATAATTACAAGCGCTGGGCCGATAAATATTATGCACAAAGATTGACGTACAACGAGAAAAATATCGGATCGGTCATTTACGAAGTATATGTAAGAAATGAGGATGGTTCACTTACAAATATCGGAATGACGAGCACAAATACATTCAACACTTCAATTACAAATGCAACAAGTGCGTCGTTTGTTGTCAAGAGTTCTTATTCCATCTTCAAAGCTAATGCAAGTTCTGGATCAGAGATAAATGTCAGAGTGAGCCAACCTGTAAATCCGGATAATCCTGGTTCTGATGATGATCAAAATGACGATGATGACAATAAAAATGATGATGGCGACCAAAGTGATGGTAATACTGATCATAATGATGAAAATTAAAAATCCCGAGAAATCATTCTTGGGATTTTTTGCACTCTTTATAACGGAAAGGACAGCCTTCACAAAGCGGCTTAATCGCTTTGCAACGATGTCTTCCAAAGAGAACTAATTGAACATGCACTTCGCGCCAGTCTTCGATGTCGAAGTAAGCACATAGTTTTTTTTCAATTTTTATTACATTATCCGTGTCGAGAGTCAATCCTAGCCGGCGACTGACACGAGAAACATGTGTATCTACAGCAAGAGAAGGTTCGCCGAACAACTCTGAAAAAACGACATTGCAGGTTTTATGACCTACTCCAGGCAAACTCTCTACATATGTGCGGTCATGTGGCACTTTTCCGGCATGATCTTCGAGCAATCTCTTGGCAATGTGATTGACATATTCGGCTTTTCTCTTCCCCATTCCGACAGATTTTATGATTTTTTCTATGTTTTCTATACTCATCTTGGACAGTTCTTGAAGACCATATTTAAACAATTCTTCTGTCACTTGATTGACTCTTTCATCTGTCGTTTGAGCACTCAACATGACTGCCAGTAAAAGCTCATAATCTTTAGTGTAGTTTAGGGGGCATTTTGGATGAGGGATGAGTAAATCCAATTCTCTTTTGATTCGATTTTTAGTCATCTTCTTCGAACCAGTTATAATCAAAATTCAAATAATCTTGATTAGGATTTTGATTTTTCCTTTCTTTTGGTTGTCTTCGCTGTTTGAGATATAGATCGACATCTTTTTCGCTCTTAAGTCCTTTTTTTGTCCACTCAGTCAATATGGCATCTATATAACGCAAAGTAAAGGCCCCGTTGTATATTGCTTCTTTGACAGCGCATTTTATGATTTCTTCATCATTTCCACGGTCGAACCATTTGTTTATAATTTCGAGCTCGGTCGGAGATAAAGGACGAGCCAATTGCTTTTCGAAAAGTTCAAAAATATCGTTATCATTTTCCCTCTTCTCTTTTTCGTTGAAATCCATCGCTATGGATTCATAGAAAGGTGTGAGGTCGATTACTTCTTCTATCCGTCCCTCGCGGTCTTTTTCCATCTTAATTTTGATGAGATCCTTGTTCGTTATATTAGAAAAAGCTTGCATGATCGAAAGTTCTTCCATGCCAAACTTCATCATTATCTCATCGACATCTAAAACGGGATGATTGTTATTGCTACAGAAGTAAATGATCAAAAGTGCTTCATCGAGAGTCAAATTGTTTTTCTTTATAGTTCTCAAAATATCTTCGCCTATGACAAAATTTTGTTTTTGATACAATTTGACTAATGTATCGCCCATTTTAATCACTTCCATTTCTTACGTATGTAGTCGGACAAATCACTTTCACTATTAGGTAGATTACCACTTAAAACTTGTCTTAGCAAGTCTTTTTTTATTTCTCTTATCTCGGGGCCGTCGGCAATGTTCAAAAGTTTTTTTATGTCTCGACCATCCAATGCCAAATCTTCAAGACTGTGGACTGGCATTGCTTCGTACATATCCAATATTTTACCCTTTTGAATTTCCAAAATTTCTCCAGCGACTAGACAATCGTAGATATCGTATTTAAAGAGCATTGTGATATCTATTTTTTGGTTAGAAACTATTTCACGAATGTTTTGCATACGAGTTTTTTCAATTTTACTAAACGGGTACTTTTCACATTTTAATTGTGCCCATACTCCCATGAGATCGCGAACATCTCTATAGTTTTCAGGTACTTCGATGTCCAGTGCTTTGAGCAATCCAAGACTATCGAGTTCGAGGAGCCCGTCATGTCCTTTGGCAATCACTATTTTATTCAATTCGATTTTCTTGCGAGCATAGGAGATGTCTTTTAACAATGATGTTGCACTCGTCATGAATTTTCGAGCTTCATTTTCAATTGTGAATCCATAGATAATCGATAGTCTAGCTGCACGCAGGATGCGAAGTGGATCTTCTTCAAATTTGGTTTTGACGTCGCCGATGACACGGATGATGCCGGCTTTGAGGTCGCGTTCTCCGCCGAGAGGATCGTAGATATCACCATGCGAATCCATACATATCGCGTTGATCGTAAAATCGCGACGACTAAGATCTTCATCGATGTCGGCGATATATTCGATTTCTGGGTGCCTGCGATAGTAAGATGATTCTTTTCGGAAAGTCGTAATATCTATCGTGTACGAACCGTCGATTATACGGACCGAACCGAGATTATCACTTTCTACTTGACTGAAAATCTCTTTAATCTCTTTTGGAGTGGCAGATGTGGCTATATCGACATCTGTCGAAGGTATTCCAAGCAACATGTCGCGGACATATCCACCGACAATATAGCAGGAATGTCCCCTATTCTCTATCATTTCTAAATATGTGATTGGGTTCATCGATCATCCATCATTTCTCTTCAATCGTGCATATCCATTATAACATTTTATTTCGACTCAAACAAGTCTTTACATGCAAGTATTACCCGAATATAGGCGCATGATAGAAGATCCTATAGCTCGCCCTACTTCGAGAAAAGTGGAAAACAATCTTGTCACGGCATTTAAGAAAGTGCCAGTGATGCTCGTCGCTCCCCCTTTCGTCATCAACAATTCTTCTTCGATCATATAATTCATATGAACTAAACTCCTTTCTGTTTTTTATCTGTTGTTACATTTGGACGGATTGGTAATGCCGTCGATGATGCCAGCCAAAATTGTTATTACTCCGCCTAAAAGAAGGAACAAAAGTCCACCGTAACCGGTTTTGGCTCCTCCTTTAATCGTCAGAAGTTCTTCTTGTTTTAAATTCATAATCATTTCCCTTTCTTTAATTCGACTATTTTTTTGAATATTTTTTCCTTTTCGCGATGAGTTATATATATCACTGTCAAGTCATCTTTCGAGAACAAATTTTTCAATATCGCATCTTCTGTGTCGGTACCTACGGCTGAAAGAGTCTCGTCGATGATGATAATCGACGGTTCTTTATAAAGAGCACGAGCTAGAATAGTTCGAGCACGTTCTCCACCCGAAAGATTTTGTCCACCTTCTAAAAGAGTCGTATGAATTCCAGCTACTCGCTCAGAGATAACATCATCTAAAGCTGTCAAGTTTAGGGTGGCTAAAATCTTTTGCTCATCATAATTGCCACAAGCAATATTTTCGGCTATCGTTGCTGTAAATAAAGTCTCCTCTTGCCCTACGTAAATGATATGATCACGCAATGTTCGCTTTGGAATTTGGCGAATATCGATGCCGTTAAATGTTATTTTTCCGGTATAGTTTTCGAGAATGCCGCATAAACATTTGACGAAGGTACTTTTACCTACACCACTCGGTCCTCGCAACAGAATTTTATCGCCTCGATGAATGGTGAGATTCAAATTTTCGATATTGCTGTGTAGGCTGTCATAGGAATAAGAAAGTCCTTCGATTTTCAGAGTTTTAAAAGGAAGAGAGGGAATTTTTCCAGTCAAAGATTCTTCTTCTAAATCGGAGAATTCGCTCACACTTCGATACACTGCCTTACATCTAGCAAAATGATACAATGTGTCGAGAAGATTTTCGAGTGATGATATGAAAACTCCAAAGAGGGACTGGACTGTCACTATATCGTAAAAGGAGTTCGTTCCATTCATACTCAGATAACCGAGCAAATTTGCAATGATAAAACCTATATCCATTATGCCCAATTTGATTTCATGAGCGAATTTTTCAAAACTCGAAAGTCTTTTTCGCGAATCTGTGTAGTTTTTCAAATTCTGCGAAAGTATTTCGAGGAAGTGTTCTTCGCTGTTCAGATTCTTAATACTCTCGATGCCACTTATATATTCGACTAGTGAACCTGTATATTCGTCATATGTGCGAATGTTTTCACGACTTTTCTTGTATATTTTCTCGTTTATCAGGAAAGATAAAATCGAAAGTAAGATGGAGATGACGAGATAAACCATGGTCATTATTTTCGAAATAAAAAACATCGTGGCGAGAGATATGAAGAGCAATAAAATGTCGAGAAAATTGACGAGAACTATTCGCAAAATGATGTCTTTTATAAATGAGGCATCATCTATCTTCTTTACGATTTGCCCAGTCTTTTTGCGTTTGATAAACCTCAAAGGAAGAGCAAATACATGTCGCGTAAAAGAGACGATTGTCTCGATGTCGATCTTTTCGAACATAAATTCGACAAGCTTGTTTTTGAAGATGGAGAACCCTAAAGTGACAAGGCGCACGATTATAAATAACATAGTCACATAGCCAGGATATTCTACCAAAGTCAATATTTTGAAATGAAAGCTGGTACTCAAACTCAAGATGAGTATGATCGTACTCAAGATTATCATCAAAAAATAAAAGGGTGATTTGATGAAAGTCATAGAAGAAAAAAACTCAGATATTTTCTTATGACTTTTATAACAAGGTATTTCGCTGTCTTTGATCAAAAATATACATCTTTCATCGTATATGCTTTCAAAATATTCTCGCCCATATGTCTTCTCTCCATATGCGGGATCCATCGTTACGACTTCGGATTCTTTTATATCGTAGATGACAAGAAAATGTTCCAAACCGTCTTTTACGACATGCGCTATAACCGGCAGTTCACGATTGGCAATTTCTTTTAGAGCAATTTTTTTACCGAATGCCGCGAAGCCGTATTTGCGCAGAGCATGTGTCATGGCTAGCGCATTCGTACCGAGAGAGTCGGTATTGGTGTCGTCCAATACGGTTTCGAGAGGAACATATCCACCGTAATAACTGACGATGCTTTGGATACAAGCGGCTCCACAAGAACATGCGTCTTCTTGTATATATATAACTTTTTTCTTCATGTTGATTTTTCCTTCCTAGTTAAAAGAATCTGTATAGTATGAAGCCTATCAGTTTAAGAATAGAAAAAAATCTCATTTTTATTCACCTGCCTTTCGTGTCCCTCTACTACTATTATTCCGGAGATTTGAGATTTTTCTCATTTTTTTCTACCCTTTTGACAAAAAAACCGAACACTAGTTCGATTTTTGGGCAATTCTAAGAGTTAAAGAAAGGTCGATAAAAATTGCCGCAAGTCCGATAAATAAAAGAAAAAGAGCACTACTAGGGTGGGAGTTTTCGATGAAAACGGCAAAAACACGATTTAGTAGATAATAATTGAGAACATTTGCGAGGCCAAACCACAAAAAATGTACTTGGGGTATCAAGTTTCGGTCGACACAGGAAAGGAACGTTTTTAAAATTATCGCAAAGATGGCTCCAGAAAGTGCTAGGTAAACTATGTTGCCGGATCGACTGGTGAGTGCTGCCAATGAAAATAGAGCATAAAACAATGAATAAAAACCTTCGGAATATTTTTTATCGCGACAATCTATATAGTAAAGGAAGTAATATCCGAAAAACCCATATAACATAATTTTCAAAAGAAAGTAATTTTCTGACATGAATGTCACCCTAAGAAAGTGTATGTGCGATGTAAATAATTATTTACAAAAGGTTGTTAATTTCGATTTATTTATCCAATTAGGTATAAAAATATGATAAGATTATTTTTGTAGGAGGTTCAAATGATAAAGTTAGAATTAAAATTAAACGGTAAATCTCGTAAAGTAAAATTACCCGATGAGATCTTATTCAATTCTCTTCTCAGTCAAAATACAAAAGCTATAAAACATCTCATAAAAATTGCTTTGCCTCTTTGTAAGATAAGCCCTGTTTTTTTCGATATCGTCAACAAGTATATAGATGTGACAGAAGACGGTCATTGTCTTTACGGAGGTCTAATTGTTCGCACTGGCTTAGATGAGTTTGCAGTTCTTTATTTAGAAAATACTCAACCGCAGGATGATTATATTATCGAATTGGTCGAACAATATTTGCGATCATCCGGAGAGAATTTGTCACTCACGGTCGATATAAATAAAATAGAAATAGACAAAGCTCTTTTCTTAAGAGCGATGAAGTAAAGATGGAATATTTTTGAGTGTTTTATTCTATAATGTAAGTAGATAGGACTGATGAAAAATGTTTTCGAAGAAAAATTTGTGGTTTATGACGCTTTTTAGCATCATCCTCGTGATGGCCGTGTATTACATTTCTACTCCGATGAATGACGATTCTCTAGTTTCAAAAGAAGTCAATGCCGGAGATGCCAGTGCGGTGGAAGTCGAACCTTCGAGTGCTATAAATTCTATGCGTGTCAATCGAGATGAATCTTTGGAGAATGAAGTAAACGGTATAAAAGAGATACTCATGGATGTTTCGGCTTCGAGCGAAGAAAAATCAGATGCATACGAAGCTTTGAAAGAGTTGAATTCAAATAAGGGAAAAGAGGAAGCACTCGAAGCTATCATAAAGAAAGATTTCAATTATGAAAATTTTGTAAAAATAGACGGATCTAATGTCAAAATTGTCGTAGATACGGAGAGTCATTCGTACGATTTGGCCAACAAAATCATGAAGTCCGTCCAATCACAGTTCGATAAGAAGGTTTATATCACAGTAAGTTTCGGGACCAAGTAGCAAAATTTCATTTTCTTCATAGATTACTAGTGATGGGATGTGTAATCAAATGGAGAAAAACATACTGACGGCGAGAGAACAGGAAGTCTTCGACCTTTTGGTACTCAACAAATCTACTAAGGATATCGCAGCTTTTTTGGGTATTAGCGAAAAGACAGTGCGCAATCACATTTCCAACACCATTCAAAAATTGGGTGTCAAAGGTCGAACCCAGGCAGTCATCGAACTCGCAAAGTTAGGTTTGATAAATTTTTAAAAGTCTTTTATGACTTTTTTTCGTGGTTTTAGAATAGTATTACTTAGGGTGTATATTATGTTAAAGAAAAGTTCGATTAGAAAAATTTGTCTTGCCGCCTTTTGTCTTTTGATCTTGTTCATTTTGTATCTTTTCCCAAAAAGGGGAGATAATAGTCTTTCAATACCGGAAACGACGTATACTGTCACCAATGCCAAAGATACGATATTTCTCTTAGATAAAAACGATTATGTGGCTCGCATCGGAGTTGCAATCGCGGAGGATGATGTTGTCAAAAAAGCCAATACTATAATATCTTATCTCACGATAGGGAGTGACAATGCAAATCTCATTCCAAATGGGTTTAAACCGATCATACCCCGCGGTACTAAAGTGCTTTCCTCTACTCTTGCAGACGGCAATTTCAAGGTCGATTTCAGCAAGGAATTACTCGAAGTATCAGAAAGAGACGAATGTAGACTCATCGAAGCACTCGTCTACAGTTTGACGGGGTTAAATGAAATAAAGAGCATCACCATTTTGGTAGAGGGAGAAATCCTCAATAAACTACCCCATTCGCAGGAGTTTTTGAATAATCCTCTGGATAGATCTATAGGCATTAACAAAAAATACGATGTCGACTCCATTAAAGGAACTACAAAAACGACGATGTACTATCTTTCCAAATATGACGGATATTATTATTATGTTCCAGTCACTAAAGTTTCTAATGATTCGAAAGAGAAAATAGAGGTCATCATCAAAGAATTGGCGAGTAGTCCGGTGTACGAAACTAGTCTCATGAGTTATTTATCGAGCGAGACTACTTTACAAAATTATAAAATTCTCGACGATCAATTGGCTATCGATTTCAACAGTGCTATTCTCTCCGATGTGACAAAGAACGACATTTTAGAAGAAGTCACCTATGCGATAAATCTGTCCATCAAAGATAACTACGATATAGATACTGTTTCGTATACCGTCGACCAAGAGGAAATTGCAAAATTCGATTTAAAAAGCCTTGAATAATCGGGCTTTTTATTATATAATGTATTTGCAATCGAGTTATGTTCGCGTAGCTCAGTTGGATAGAGCATGCGCCTTCTAAGCGCAGGGTCGAGGGTTCGAATCCCCCCGCGAACACCAGATTGTAAGTAACTCGAATTTTCGAGTGACAATAGAAAGCGACTTTTTGACAAGTCGCTTTTATGTTATGACGAACTTATGCGGTTAAATTCGATTAACAAAAAAGATGATTCACTCGATCATCATTTTTTAAATATTCCAAATAAGCCCCCGCCTCCCCCACTATCGTTTGCATAGATTCCCAATTTTTCTAGGAAACTATCCAAGACCATCTGAGAGTCTTTTCGCTCATCAAGCGGCGGAATATTGTAGAACATTTTGACTTTTGCTTCGTACTCGAACTCTTTGAGATCGCTGTTGGTGAGAAGACTTTTATTGAGAACGATCTTCTTATCTTTTATCTTCTCCAAAGCTTGACGATCTCTTCTCATCAGGGTGTTCAGTTTTATCGTACTAGGTTCCAATAGATAGATGACGTCCGTACATGTGCCGTCCGTATCCAAGTTGCTGTTGTTCAAATCGATCAAGACGATATCGAACTGATTGAACTTGGCACGAACTGTGCCGAATTGGTTGGCACTCACACTCATGAGTTCGTTGTCGTTGAAATAACTGAAATCATTGTTGTTGACTTCGACGGCGAGAACCTTTCTATTTTTGAGGTTCTTTTTGAGCATGTAGACCAGTGTCGTAGCACCGGCATCGTCAGTCAAGTCTTTGAATCCAATTATCTTGGCCGATAAACCGCCAGGTGTTTGCTGCATGAAGGTACTCATGAATCCAGATCCATTGTTTTGGTAGACTGAGTCGTAGCTTCCACCCATATAAGGCTGGAATGTTTGATTTTGTGGCATGACCGGTTGCTGTGGCATAGTCGGTTGAGCCTGAACGTTCGGAGCAAAACCACCCATTGGCACGTTCATTGTAGGATTCATGCCCATCGGCATGTTATTGACAGGTGCATTTTTTGAATCCTTGAGATTTCTCTCGTCATTCATAGCTAGATCGTGATACTGGGCTACATCGCGATAACCGTTCGGATTTTCCATCAAATAATTGACACCAGTTATATCCCCTGTAAAATTGTAGATACCCAAGCTGATTATCTTCGAAAGATAAGAGTTGTTGATACGCGGATCGTCGCTCAAGAAAAGGATTATTTTCGTCGCGTCCAGGGCTGCACTCAGCCTTTGAATAGTCGCTATATTGAAATAATCTTTTATGGCAGTGATGTCGAGTATCATTCGATTGAAGTAGAAGTTTGCGAACGTGTCTATTATCGTAGATACGTCGAATTCTCCGTCGAGACGTTTGATGACATCGATGTCCAAATTCGAGAGTGCATCTTTATATTTATTAGCAATTATGACGTTCATAAACTCAAACCCTTTCTTTTATTCTTCATATTCCGCGATAGTCGTAGATATATTGGCTATCTCCACTCACTCTTATAGAAGGAATGAGGACATTTACTATCGGCAAGTCGAAGGTGAAGAACGTCGTCACACGATAGTAAGATCGTTCTGCTTCGATATCGTCATTTCCGGTTTTGACCACCCTTTTGTAGATGCATACACCATGTTTGTCGTTAGGAGCGACTCCGGCATCATCCACGTATTCCCATTCGGTCTCGTCACCATCGACTTTGATGCGAGGGTCGCATGTTCCATAGGCGACGTAACCTTGAGCAGTCAAATAGGTATCGATGTCTTGTTCGATACCGGCCCAGCCTGAGTTTTGCTCTATTTGACTGACAATATAACTTTTGATGCGGAATGCTTTGGCATAGTTGACCGAGATGGCAACGTAGGCCGTAAATAAAATGATAAACGTTACGCAAATTGTGAATATCCAGCCCATGCCTATCGACTCTTTCATCTAGCACACTTCCCTCTTTCGTATTTTAACTGTTTGCAAAATCGTATATGTATCTACTTTCTCCAGCGACTTGGAAAGCCGGCATGTACGTTTTGATGACCGGCAAGTCGAATTTGAAGAAAGCGACGACTCGGTAGTAAGATCTGTCAGCTCTTATCACTGGATCTTTTTGATTCTTCGCAATCTGTCTATAGAGACAAATCGAACAACGGTCTTGTGGAACATCACCGTTTGTGAGACATTCTTCCAAGACCCAGTCTTCTTCTTTGCCATCGGCAACGATGTAGGGATCACATATGCCATAGGCATTGTATCCCTGATTGTCCAAGTATTCGTATATACTCTCTTCCAATCCACCCGTATATCCTTCGTTTTCTTCGATTTTGTCGATGATGTGATCTTTGATGCGGAATGCTTTGGCATAGTTTATTGAGATGGCCAAATAGGCAGTGAACAACAGGATGAAAGCCAAACATATTCCGAAAACTTGTGCTGAACCAGTTGCATCTCTCATCTAATCACATCCTTTTTATAGCATCTTTACTATCAGTTTTGACATTGTTTTGTGTTGGTTTTGCCGTCTGCGTCGGTATAAGTGCAAGTCCAAGTTAAACCAGTCTGATCGGCTCTTCCAGAACCGTCACAGTCGATCTTTGCACCGTCTGTCGTTTCACTGTGAAAGTTTGGTCCACTGTTACATGCCTGTGACAGAGCAATCTGTGCTCTTAGTGTAGGCAACAAGAACACCGTAAATACCGCCAAGATAGCCGCGATTGCGACGATTGCGATAACAGTTGTACTGAGTTCTCCTGTAGCTTCTTTCATATTATAATCTTCCTCCTTTATTTTCTAACATTATTATAAGTTATTTTGTCAATTTTATCAATATATAGACGTTTTCTCTTTACATTTAGAAACTGAATGTCATCAATATAGAGATGATCATCAGTATCATGACTCCGATTCCCGTACAGACGAGCATCGTCATGGTCTTCGATTCCATCTTTTCCAAACGGTTCTTGTACTTAGTTTCACGTGCTTTCTGCTGCAAGTTTGAAATAGTTCTCGAGAAGGTCATCAATTGTTCTTGTTTTCTCTCCTGGCGACCTAAACTCAATCTGTAGAGCAATCTCATCATTCGCATCGAATCGCGAACGGGATAATCGCGAGCGAACTGCATGTACGGTTCGATGCTCGAGTCTCCGGCACCCAATGAGTCGATGAGTTTTTGCAAACCCTCTTTGAAAATGGGAGGAGCCGTTTCGATCGATTTACCGATGGCAACTGGCACAGTGTAGTGTTGTATCAATATTTCTAAGCCTTTGAGGTAATATGGAAGTTGAACGTCGATTTCATGCATGTGCCGTTTGCGGTAGTTCTTCAAATCTATGTACGGAAGTTTGAAGACCAAAACCATTATGAGCAAAGCGAAGATGATCGTCAGGTAGCTGATGTCGGCGACGAGCATGAATAAGGAGAACGCGAGGGCCAAAAGGGCATTGCGAACTCGCTTATTGTACATTTCGTTTATGTCGACTTCCGAGCCATAACGGGCTCTTACGAGAAAGTCGTAGTCGGCTTCTTTAAATTTGAGCAGCACATCTTCGTAGTCGGTGACGAACTTGCGGGTACTGACGATGCCCGAGTATTCGCAGACGAAGAAGATGACGACCGCACATATCAATATCTCTATATACATATTACTC
>CAZKKM010000032.1:0-8107 GCA_964553435.1 uncultured Muribaculaceae bacterium
ACTACTGTAGTCTTTATTGTTTACAGCATTCAATCCTGCGATCAAAGCACCGTCAGATGTCATATTTAGAATCAAAGCAGCAAGTGCAATAGCAAGGGCTGTCTCTTTAAGCTTACTTTCGAAAGTCTCGATCTTCTTATCTAAAGGGTCATATCCCAGTTCGTTTTGTATATCGCGATTTTTTATATAGGGGGTTAAAAATGTGTAAACTGTCTCGCCATGTTTTTCGTAAAGTGCATAATATCGTTCTTCGCGGAGCAATCGTTCGATATCTTTTAGTCGATAAAAGATCGGCGTACATTTACGGTATTCGGATGCACCATACTGCAAATATATTTCTTCGTATTTTTTTTGACCGATTAGAGATTTTAGATGTTCATCTTTTTTTGTCATAGTTAGTTCCCCTTTTTGATATGCGCTATATTAACATATTTTCGGATAAACTGCAAACTAGTTCTTTTACTTTTATAGATGGAGAACGATGCGTACATCTTTTTGGGGGGATGTGTTCGGGAGTATTCTATCTTGACCATCTATGAGAAGAACTGTCGAATCGTATGTCATACCTTTTATTTTGTTTGAAGTGACTTCTACGCGAGCAAAGGTCTCGTTTAAAATGGATTGGGAGAGATCACAAGAACGAATGATTTCAGGTGCGAGCACAACACCTGTCAAATCTGTATTATTAGCACTTCGCTTATAGACTTCAGAGAGGGATAAAGAGCTAATATTAGTATAAGAGAGATCTTGACCTCTTATATCGGCATTTTGAAAAGATACACCTGAGAGATCTAAGTATCTCAAATATGGCAACAGTTCTTCTCTGATTCTCTTATAGCAGCTCCCGTCTTCGTCGTTGCATAGGAGAAAAAGGACATCTTCTGTGATAGGAAGTCTATGATAATAAACAGATTCATCACCAGTGAAATTCGCCACATAGTTTTGAACGAATGTCAGGAAATCTTCAGGTTTTGGTTGATTTTCTTGAGGTGGCAAAATGCTCGGCTTGACAGTCGTATGATGGTAAATATATACTTCATCAATAGAGGCCTTTTTGTACTTGCCAGCCTTTATATCTCTAGTTGCCGAGACGAGGTCGAATGCAAAAACATTATGAGCAGTTAGAACTTTTCCATTTATTTTGAATTCGAGGTTTTCTGGAATCCAATCACCGTTTGCGAGAGTGAGAACTGTCTGATAGAAGGCAAGAAATTCTTGCTCTTTTTTCGTCGAAGTGCTTGCAAGGAGAATGATCCAATCTAAATAGTCATTATGGGAGATAGGAAATGGTTTCATCGTTATTTCTATTGTATGTATAGTATTGTTCATAAATAATCGCTCTTTTCTCTTAAGTATTATACGATTTTTGTTTCAATTGGCAAGTAAAAAGCTCTACTATCGAGCTTTTTATAGCAAATCCTCGAATTTTTTGTCGTGTTCGCGGATCGTGATCACTTCTTCTGTGCGAATGGCTTCTTTGAGAAGCGGTTCCCAATCTATCAATTTTTCATATTCTTCGCATTTTTCACGTTCTGGGTTTATAACCGGATGATCTGGCACAAAGATGGTACAACAGTCTTCGTACGGAAGAATGCTCGTATCGTAAGTTCCTATCTGTTTGGCTAAAGAGATGATTTCCAATTTATCGAGACATGCGACAGGCCGAATGACTGGCATTCTAACCACTTCGTTGATGACACTCATACTCGTCAAAGTTTGACTGGCAACTTGCCCTATCGATTCGCCGTTTACGATTATCTTCGCATTATTTTTATGGGCAAGTCGTTCCGTTATTCTATACATCATCCGTCTCATGATCGTAATCAAGTATTCGTGAGGAATATTTTTGTAGATTTCCTCTTGTATAGATGTAAAGTTGATGACGTGCAAGCGAATATAACCCGAATATTTGGATAGTATTTGAGTGAGGGTCTTGACCTTTTCTTTGGCAGCTTCACTCGTATGAGGAGGACTTTCGAAATATACACCTTCGATTCTCACCCCTCTTTTCATGGCCAAATAACCGGATACGGGCGAGTCGATGCCGCCCGAGAGCATGAGCATACCTTTGCCTTGAACTCCCAGCGGGTAACCGTTTAGGCCACTTTGACCAGAGGTATATATGTACGACTTGTCGCGTCTTATTTCGATGTCGATGTACGTCTTTGGATCGTGAACGTCCACATGAGAAGACGGAACATGAGAGAGAACTACTCCACCCAAAATGCGACTTATTTCCATGCTCGTTAGAGGATATTCTTTGTAACTTCTCTTAGTTCGCACTTTGAAAGTCGTAAGTTCGATATCGGTCAATAAAGTGATGATGTTCGCTTTTAAATCGTCGATATTCGTCGTATCGTATTCGTAACCGATGATTATCTCGTGAATGCCGAAGACGTATTCGAGACGAGAGACTATTTTTTCGAGGTCGCGACCGAAGATGAACATGCGACCAGTATCGTACTCTATTTTGAATTCATAACCTTCTAAGGCTGCTTCGATGTTTTTTTTGAGAGTTTTGAGAAAAAAGGAGATATTCCCTTTCTTCGTCGTCAACTCTCCGTATTTGATTATTATTAATCTATTCATTCTCCTCACCCAGTTCCAATAGCTTATTATACACTATATCGAACGAATAGAGAAATTTATTTATATCGTCGAAACTCGTCAAGTGGGAAAGACTGATACGCAAAGAAGTGTTCGCCCTCTTTTCGTCTTTATAAATCGCCATGATGGTTTGCGACGTTCCGCCTTTGGAGCAGGCCGTATTCGTGCCTATGTAAATGTCGCGCTTTTCGAGAGCATGAATGAAGGTCTCGGGGCGAATATTCATGAGACTGATATTGAAGATGTGAGGTATGGAATAGTTCGTCTTATTTATCATTATCTTCGGGTATTTGGCGATAGTGGCTGTCAATTTATCATTTAAAAGTTTGACTATCGATTCGTTTTTAGTCTCGTTCGTTATAGCCAAACGAAGTGCTTTCGAGAAAGCAATTATGAGTGGCAGACATGGTGTTCCTCCGCGGAGATCGTCTCCATGGCCGTGGAATAGCGGCTCTATTTGAATCTTTTCGCTCTTGTAGAGCATACCGATGCCTTTTGGTCCATATATCTTGTGCCCAGACATCGATGCCAAGTCGACGTCGTGAAGGTTTACATTAACTTTGCCGACGGCTTGAGTCAAATCGGAATGAAGAACGGTGTTTTCGTTTTGTTTTTTGATTATTTGCCTCAAAGTTTTGAGAGGCTGACGAATTCCGAGTTCGCTATTTACACCTACGATAGAGACGAGAATGGTGTCTTTTGTCACTTTGTTTGCCAAATCATCGAAGTCGATGAGTCCTTCTTTAGTGTTTTCGACATAGGAAATCGTGAAACCCAAAGTTTTTAAGTAATCGCAAATGCCATATATGGAAGGATGCTCCAATCTGGATACGACGACGTTTTTTCCTTTTTTGGAATTCTTAAGACAATAACCGACGAGAGCCAAATTATTTGCTTCAGTTGCTCCACTCGTGTAAATTATTTCATCCATGGCAATGTCCAAAAGTTCGCTTATCTGTGCGGTTGCACTCTTCAAAAGTTCATTAGACTTCGTACCGAGCGAATGCAAGGAATTGGGGTTGCCTATGTAATCTCTTGTAACTTTTATATAACTATCTAAAACTTCTTTACTTACGGGAGTTGTTGCCGAATAATCTAAATATATCATATGTAATTCACCTACTCTTATAGTATATCATAATTGACAGTAGACTACCAAGAGAAATCGCACACAAAATGTTTTTAGAATAAGGCTATGATATGAGCAATCTTATTCGAGGATAATTTGGTGCATTCTCGAACTAATTCGGAAGTCATATTGAGCTTCTTTTTGACCTTTTTGTAAGATGACACAGCAAATATATCTAGTATACTATGATAGATAAAAAAAGCCACTTTTAAAGTGACTCCGATTGTTTTTAAAATATTTATACTCTATTTATGTTAGATTCCGTAAGCTCGGGGTCTGATGAAACACTTATGACCCATTCTTGCATGGCATCGGAATTGACGGTAATTATGATGTCTGTAGGTACGGATTTGAAAATTTTTCCGGAGAATATGAGATTTTGGATATTCCAGTTACTGAGATTCAAGCTCGTCAAGTTAGTACAACCTTCGAATATTCCATGATTATTTGAGGTATTACCGTCCATTTTGATAACTTTAGAAGTATCGAAATTGCTCAAATCTAAGGTCGTTATACTACTGCACTCATAAAACATCCCCTCCATATTGACGATATTACTCGTATCAAAATTATTCAAATCCAATGCCGTCAGTTCGATGCATCCTGCGAACATAAATGCCATATCATCGACATTGCCGGTTTTAAATTTATCTGAAAACTTAATTTCAGTAAGTGAACTTACTGGTTCTATAGAAGAGGTCGATGAGTTGAGTCGCATTAATTGATATTTAGATGAATTAAGTTGGCTTAACGAGAGCATTGATAAATTGAGACGATTTAATTCAGGCGATGATGAATCGGCCATGCTGAGATAATTATTATTTTGAGTAATCTTGATCATGCTAAACATTCCGTTCATATTTGTAACATTGCTAGTATCGAAACTGCGCAAATCCAATGTAGCAAGCTTAATTGTTTTATAGAACATTCGCGACATATTGGTGACTTTGCTCGTATCGAAATTACTCAAATCTAGTGTAGTTAGATTAGAACATAACGCAAACATATAACTCATGTCAGTGACATTATTGGTTACAAATTTATCTGAAAATTTAATTTCTGTGAGCGAACTTGTTGATGTTACGGATGATGTGCGTTCAGAAGATGAAGACCCTTGATCTAATAATTCTGAGTTGCCGAGAATCCCGCCACTTGTATAGGAGATCATTTCGGAATTTGCAAACATACGGCTCATGTTGGTTACTTTACCTGTATCAAAAGCACTCAGATCCAATGTTGTCAAGCTGACACAATTTGCGAACATACTTCTCATATCGGTGACTTTGTTCGTATCAAAAGCACTCAAATCTAATGTTGTCAAGCTTCTGCAGTTTGTGAACATATAACTCATATCGGTGACTTTGCTCGTATCAAAAGCACTCAAATCTAATGTAGTTAGATTAGAACATCCCGCAAACATGCTGCTCATATTGGTGATATTGGTGGTGTCGAAATTATTTAAATTCAAGATTGTCAATTTAGAGCATCCACCAAATATACCACTCATATTGGTGACCTTACTTGTATTAAAATTGCTAATATTTAAAGTGGTTAGACCGGAACACCCTGCAAACATGTCGTTCATATTGGTGACATTGCTCGTGTCAAAGTTACTTAAGTCTAAAGCCGTTAGACCGTCATTGCTAGCAAACATATAACTCATGTCTGTTACATTATTGGTCACAAATTTATCTGAGAATTTAATTTCTGTGAGCGAATTTGTTGATGTCGATGTCGAAGAAGACAGACCATCAGAAGAAGATAAAGAGTTTTGATCTAATAATTCGGACCCGGAATTTCGAATATCACTGTTGGTCATGTCGGAATCAGAAATATCACTTCCATTGGCGACCAAGGTGTCGAAATTTTCAAACATATGACTCATATTTATCACTTTATTTGTATCAAAATTACTCAAATCCAATATCGATATACTAGCGCATCCTCTAAACATGCTACTCATATTGGTGACCTTGCTCGTATCAAAACCACTCAAATCCAGCGCTGCCAGCTTGACGCATCCTCTGAACATAGAACTCATGTCTGTTACATTACTAGTCACAAATTTATCTGAGAATTTAATTTCTGTGAGCGAACTTGTTGGGGTATTCTCAGCAGGCAAAATTGCTCCGGTTCCAGGGATTAGCTCTCTAGGAGAAGATTCTAACAAACTATCTCCACCTTGGTCTAGACTAATATCAGTAATTTCATATTCAAACATGTTACTCATATTTGTAACATTACCTGTATCGAAATTACTCAAATCCAATGAAGTGAGTTTAAATGTGTTATGGAACATATGGTTCATATCGATCGTATTGCTCGTATCAAGGATGGCCAAATTTTCTATATTTGTCAGTTTAGTAAAATTGGAAAATAAGTACGAACTATCTTCATTTGTTGCAAGTCGTCCGTTGGATTGGATATATGCATCGTACAAAGTTTCATCTTCTGCTGTAGGAATGAGATAACTCATGATACTTCCGTCTTGTTCATTCGAAATATCGTAAGTATATGCCGCGTCGGCTTTCGGCTCCAAAGTATCTTCCAAGGTAATCGTTTGAATGTTTTCTTTTTGAGACCACATGTTTTCTTTATAATCTTCTGTCACAGCCATGATGGTGGGAACATACTTTTCTGTTATGTTAGATTCAAGAGTGTTTTGCAAATAACCGCCTTTCAAGTCGAATGTGACTGTTTGAGATTCTGTACTTTTATTCTTGAGGGCAATCGCGATGGTGATGATGCTGTTTAGGCCGGCAATTTCTCCTTGAACATTTTGTTCGCGATTTGTGACATAGGATATGCTCACTTCTTCAGAAGTGCTCTGCGCATCGAGAGCATATTTGGTGTTTTGTGAATTCAAACTTTTCAAGTCCAAATTAAGAAGTAGAGTCTTACCGGGCTCGATAGATATAGAATTGTCTATGAAATTTGTATTTGTGCTTGTCAGGGCGTATTTCAATTTGGCAATCGTCACGACCGCGGCTTCCAAGTATTTACTGAAATTGAAAATAGAATATGTCATTCCAGTGAAGAGGCAAAAAGCAGAGATGAAAGTACATACTACGAAGTATCTCAAATGAGTTTTGTCCATGAATTTGAGCTTTTTGTAGTTCTTTTTTATTTCTGTCTTTAGATGTTGGGAAAAGTTATTTATGATTGTTTGCTTCTCTTTGCTTTTTTGTTTCATAAGACCTTCTTCTTTCTTTTTCGTCTATAACTACTCGTTTGTTCGGTTATTTTATATATCGATTATACCATAAGTGATAAAATAAGGGAACGATTTTTTAAGTATTTTACTTAAAGTGATTAAGTAAGCGGTCGATGGTTTGTTTTTGTTTTTTCGCGGATAATGTGAATTAAATAGATGTATTTAGGCTGGAGGTGAAAAAGTGTTCTATACTGATGAAAATAGAAAAATGTTGTTGCAGCGAATCAGTAAAAATATCAATTATTATCGATATCACTGCAACAACATGAGAATAATGAATGATCGGGGGTTTGTAACTATCGAAAAACTTGCCGAAGAAATCGATAGCAGTTCGAATATGCTTTATAATCTCACCGCTAAGAATGTCGATCAAGGTGTATCTATCGTCTTTTTAGATAAATTGGCGAGGGCTTTGGACGTAAGTTTATATTGTTTTTTCTTAAAGGAACCGCTCATGAGCCCTCCGAAATACGATGAGTAACTTTGGCGAGTTACTTTTTTTGTATTTCTTCAATTTATCTATGAACAATTATATTATCTTTTATAACAGGGAGCAAGGTTTTGACATCACAAAAAATTGTCAATTTTTGGCAATTCAGATTATTCTTTGGGAGGAAAGACTATGTCGCGGTTGCTCGGTCCTTCGATACAATGACCGTCGAGATCAAATCTGGAACCATGACATAGACAGTCCCAGGTCTTTTCTGTTTCGTTTAAAACTAGCCCACATTTCATGTGAGGGCATCTGTTCAAAACGGTGTGTTTCACTCCATCTTTGTCTTCATATATGGCAACATCGTATCCATCTTTTTTGGTGTAAACGACAGAAGCATTATTGGTATTCTTTTTGGTAGATTTCAAATATGAGATGGCACTTCGGGAGATATCCAAGGGAAAGTTTATGATGCGTCCTAAGTTCAGGTGCCTATGGGGATCGAAGAGCGAGGCATAATCGTTTTGTTTGTTTTCGATCAGGTCGGCTATTATGCGACCGGCAAGAGTGCCATTGGTCATTCCCCAAGTATTATATCCTGTTGCTATTAGAAGATTGTCTTTTATTCGACCTATATAAGGAATATAATCATTCGTTATGATGTCGTTATTGCTCCATATGTAGTCTAGTTCTCTCCTACTTTTCAACTTTTCGAAGTTTTCTT
>CAZKKM010000032.1:8117-15955 GCA_964553435.1 uncultured Muribaculaceae bacterium
GTGGGATCGTCTTTGTTTAAATTGCCGATATAAGGCATGAAATCCGGTGTAATGATGTCGTTGTTCGACCAGAGATATTCGAAGTTTTCACGTGAGGCGAGCTCATCGAAGGCAGCAGGAATACTTTTTACAGCATTCGTAGCATAAGAGTTAAGTAGGTATATGATATATGAGTCTTTGCCGTCCGTATGAAAACGCATACTGAGTGTCGGCTTGTCGACGTTTATAGCACTGTAGTTTTGGAGGTGTTCTGTTTTTTTGGCACCCAAGTAAGAAACTTCGACGTGGGATTTTAAAGGGAATAAAAAAGGTAGTAGAAAGTGAGGATAATGAGTGGCCAAAACGACGCGCGAAGTTTTTATTTTGTGACCATTAATATGGCAGATGTAATAGTCTTCAACTTTATCTATTTTATCAACCTTGGAGTGTTCGTAGATGTGCGAAGAAAACTTCTCTTTCAATGCATTTATGTATTTCACAGGGTGAAAGACATAAGTGTCCTTCGCTTTGATAGCATGAATAAATGGCTCGGAAAAAGGGACTTTTTGAGAATTTTCAAGAGGGATGCCTATACTTTTTAAAAGTTCGAATATTTCTCTTAGTTTTTTAACCCCTTTTGTGGTGTTCGAAAACAGATACGAATCACATTTTGTGAGGTCACAATCGATATGCTCGCGTTCGATGATCTTACTGAGAAGATCGGTGGCATACACTTGGCTTTCGATGTATTTTTTGGCTATCTGCTCGGTCGTGAAATTCGATATATTGAGTATGGTATTGTCTTGTAGGTATGTGATTTTGGCTGTGCTTTTGGAAGTGATGCCTTCTCCACACATGTTTCGCTCGACGAGTGTCACTTTTAGATTGCTGTTGGCGAGGTGGTAGAGTGCAGAAAAACCCGTGATACCTCCTCCGATGATGAGAACATCTGTAGAGAAGTCGTTCTTTACCGGAGGGCATTCGCGGGTGTCAACTATTTGCCATATACTTTCAGTTTTCATATTCATCACTTTTTTAGTTTGGATGAATTGTGCAATTAATATACTTCATTTTTCGATGAGACTTTTGCCAGTCATCTCTTTTGGCTTTACGAGTCCAAGAAGATCCAATATAGTTGGGGCGATGTCGGCAAGACGTCCATCTTTTAAAGACAATTCTTTTCGTGTCACGATAAAAGGAACTTTGGATAAAGTGTGAGAAGTTACCGGTTCATGATTTTCGTCCCACATGATATCGCAGTTGCCATGGTCGGCAGTGACGAGGAGAATTCCTTCTTTTTCTTCTATTTTCGTATATATGCTGCCGAGACACTCATCCAACACTTCGACGGCTTCAATGGCTCGATCGTAAATGCCTGTGTGGCCGACCATGTCGCCGTTTGCAAAATTCAAGATGATGACATCGAATATATCTTCGTCCAATTCTTTTAAAAGAGCATCCGTTATTTTGCGAGCACTCATTTCTGGTGCAAGGTCGTATGTCGCGACTTTTGGTGATGGAATCAAAATCTTTTTCATGTCTTCGTAGTCTCTTTCTACTCCTCCGTCGAAAAAGAAAGTGACATGGGCATATTTTTCTGTCTCCGCGATGCGCAGCTGAGAAAGACCGTTTTTGTGCAAGTATTCGCCCAAGTTGTTTTCTAAACTCACGTCGTCGAAGGCATGAGGACAAGTGACAGTATGGGTGACTGGAAACATCGTAAGGACGGAGAGATTTTCTAAATGTAAGGTCGGCATTTCGATGGAGTTGGGGTTCGTAAATGCCGTAAAAAGCTCGCGGAGACGATCTTTTCTAAAGTTGAACGTCACGATGCCATCACCAGAAGTGATGGGATGATCTTTTATGATGCCTGGGATTATGAACTCATCGGTTATACCCTTATCATAGTTGGCATCAATGAGAGCTTTTGGATTTTCATAATGAGGCCCTTTGGAGGCGACGAGTGCATCATAAGCTAAGACTAATCTACCATAATTATTATCTCTGTCCATCGCATAGTAACGTCCGGCCATCGTCGAAATCTCGCCGCATCCGGTCTCGGCTATCTTTTTTTCTAATTTTTCGACATAGGTATATGCACATTTTGGTTCGGTATCGCGGCCATCTAAGAAAAGATGATAGTAGACACGTTCGATGCCGGCATTTTTAATTATATCAATAAGCGCGAAGAGATGTTCGATATGCGAGTGAATTCCGCCATCCGAAAGAAGTCCCATGATATGAAGTGCCGAGTCGTTTTGTTTGACGTGTTCGATTACGGAGCATATCTTCTCGTTTTTGGCAAAGGTTCCATCGGCAATAGAACGATTTATTATTTCCAGAGGCTGATAGACGATACGGCCCGAGCCGATGTTCATGTGCCCTACTTCGCTCGTACCCATTTGTCCCTTAGGAAGTCCTACAGCTTCTTCGCTCGCTTCCAATAAACTGTGAGGATAAGTATTCCAAAGTTTGTCGAAGTTCGGTTTACTTGCATTAGCAAAAGCATTCCCGTTCATCTCTTTTCTCATACCACAGCCATCTAAAATACATAGCAATAAAGGCTTTTTCATTAGTTTATCTCCGTTCTATATAGCTTTGCATTTTCAATTATTTAAAATATTCTTTATGTCAATTTATCGCTTGTTTGTCCTGTATCTTGAGATCTTCATCCATATCGTAGATGATTATGGAATCGTTCGGTATTTCGATCGCATTCATCTCGTCATCAGGAATATTCTCGAGATATTTTGTCAAAACGCGAAGGGTGCTGCCATGGGCGACGACGAGAACGTTTTCTCCCACTTTCAAAAATGTGCTTATCTCGTGTTCGAAGTAGTCGATGACGCGATCATAGACGTCCTTTTGGCTTTCAGAAAGAGGAAGCTCAAATTTTAATATGTCTTTATATTTGGGATCGTTACCGGGAAAGCGCTCGTCGGCAACGGAAATTTCAGGAGCCTTATCTTCATATCCTCTTATCCATTTGGCAAGAGCTTCTTCACCATATCGAGTTATGGCATCCTCTTTGCTCATACCTTCTAGTGTACCATAGTGCTTGGCATTCAATTTGTAAGAAGTGCGTGTCTTGATTTTGGTGCCCAACTCCTCTTCGATGATGTTCAAAGTCTCACTTGCTCTTGAAAGGACAGAAGTATATGCTATGCCAAAATCGATGCCGAGCTTTTTAATTTTTTGCCCTGTTTTATGTGCTGCTTCGATACCGAACTCGGAAAGTGGTATGTCCATCCAGCCCATAAATCTATTATTTTCACTCCAAAGAGTTTTAGAGTTTCTCACGAGAACCAATTTCATAATAAAAAACCTCTTCTTTCTAACTAATCTATCATGAGATAATTATACTATGAATAGGTTTTAAAGTCACTCTCAAATTGGAGGTTTTACATTTTATTATTCGTCGCCGTTTTTATTTTTGAATTGAATGACGATCGGGGTACCTTCCAGTTCGAAGTTATCCCGCAAGGTGTTTTCGAGATATCTCTGATAGCTAAAATGAACTAGACCTTTGTTGTTGACGTTGAAGGTAAACTTCGGCGGTTTAGAACCCGACTGGTTTACAAAATAGATTTTCAGACGACGACCTTTGTAACTTGGGGCTGGATGTAGAAGTTGTGCATCTTGTATCACGTCATTTAAAGTGCTCGTTTTGATGATGCGGCAAGCATTTTCATAAGATGAAATTATTTCTGGCATCAGGGTGTGAATTCGCTTTTTGGTCTTAGCACTCAAGAAAACGACTTTGGCATAAGTTGCGAATTGGAATTCATTTTTTATACGAGTTTTCCATTCGGCAAGGGCGGAATTTTGATTGGCGATTAAATCCCATTTATTTACGGCTATGACGAGGCCCTTGCCGGCTTCTATAGCATATGAAGCTATGTGTTTATCGTGTTCGACGATACCGGATGAGGCATCGATGACGAGAACACAGATATCCGATTCTTCGATGGCTTTGAGTGTCCTTATGAGGCTGTACTTCTCGACAGCTTCAAAAATTCTTCCCTTTTTGCGGAGTCCAGCCGTATCTACGACGATGTAAGGGTTTCCTTCGTAGTTGAACTTGGTATCTATGGCATCTCTCGTCGTACCAGCTTCTTCAGATACGATCACTCTTTCCTCGTTCAACAAGGCATTTGTGAGGCTGCTTTTTCCGGTATTTGGACGACCTATAAAAGCGAAGCGCAGGATATCATCGGCAGGAAGAGTCGGATTCTCATTCCAATCAGATGTCATTTCATCTAAAAGTTCGATGATACCGAGTTTATGTTCCGCACTCACCGGAATAATTGTTTCGAAGCCGAGTTCGTAAAAAGAATAGATGTTGTCCCGTCTTTGTTCGTTGTCTATCTTGTTGACGGCAACTATCACTTTTTTATTCGATCTATTTAAAATAGCGGCGATCGCCCTATCGTTTTCGGTCAAATCCGTAAGACCATCTACAACGAAGACTATGACATCCGATTCTTCGATAGCCATCTCGGCTTGAATCTTGATGCGATCGTTGAAGGTTTCTTCGGAAAGGTCGATGCCTCCAGTATCGATGAGATGAAATGTCTTGTTTTTGTAAGTGACACGACCGTAAATGCGGTCGCGTGTTATGCCGGGATCGTCCATGATAATCGACTTTTTTTCACCTATAAGGCGATTGAAGAGTGAACTTTTGCCGGTGTTCGGTCTTCCAATCAAAGAAACTGTTTTCATAAGTATTCCCCTTTCTTGCTAGTATTGTATCACAGATGATAAAAATAATCTATCGAAGAAAAAAGTCGAGTTTAAGTTCGACAATTTTTATTTATAAAATGATCGGCAGTTGTCAAGTATTTGTGAATGGATCTTGTTTGTCGTCTTTTTGGCGATAAACTTTTTGATGGGTGCTTGGGACGAAGTTTCTGCCCTTTCAGGTATAATCCAAGAAGCAAAATCGATCTGATTTGTGGCTTTTGGATGATCTTTTGCAAAGAGATCAGTACAGTAAGCACTTATTTCTTCGATCCATTTTTCTGTGCGAGCTTCGGCTACTCGCGGTAGACTCTTCTTAGAAGAACTCATAGCTAATGTTATTGTTCGAAGTAACATTTTTCTCATAGTTTCATCACAAATGTGAGCATCGACTATACGATCGAGTTCGCTGGTATCGTATTTGGAACAACTTTTTAGAACTTCGTGAAGCTCTTCGATAGTGAGTGCTTCTTTTTGTGGTTTTACTGCAGCAAATATTCCCAAATCACCGATCAACTCTCCAGTATTGGTAGTGGCTTCGAGACGGTGAGGAATGCCAAATTCATCTTTGATGTAAAAAGTTAAAGTATTCTTTTCAAAATTATTTGAACGTCCAAGTCTATAATTGTCTCGAAAAATTTCTTGTTCTAGTCCCGATAGACTTTCCAAAAATTCGCCAATTTGCATGCTTTCGGTACTGTTGTTACCCATAAATGTATATTGTCCGTCAGCTGTGACGATGGAATTTTTGTTCGGATATTTTATCTCGTACCAGCGAACTATGGTATCGACGAGGCTCTTCATCTCCGTCACATTCAAAAGCGGCAAGTATCCATTCAATACACGATCGTATAGCCAAAGTAAGAAGTTCAAATTTTCATCTATTTTTGTCGTAACATTCATCTATATTTCCCCCTTTTGTATGAGGGATATTTTAACATTTTTGAGGTAAAAAGTCAAGGGCTTCGAAGTCACATCATTTTCTTATTCGATTTAAAAAATAGTAAAAGATGGATAAATGAATCTCCTCGTCTTCGATAATGCGCTTCAAAATACCCACAATGTTTTCGTCGTCAATCGCACGAATGTGTCGACGGTAGTTTGCAATGGCAGATTCTTCTTTGGAAATGTCGAGCAAGAGCATGTCTTCAATTGAGGAGGTATAATCGACATAGGACGCACTCCAAGGGACGAGCCACTCGCTTTGTGAAACCCCAAAGGCCGGGTTAACACCCAAAGCTTCTATCAATTGACCTAAGATGAGCATGTGTTTCATCTCGACTGTGGAAATTTTTTTCAAGACTTCGGATAATTCTTTAAAGGTTCTCGAAAGGACGAGACTTTGATACAGGTACAGATGAATTGCCGTATCTTCGCTCGCACTTCCGGCATAATCTTCCAACAGCATGTGAGCATAGTCTCGATTTTCGTCAACCTCGATTTTGGGGTATGGTTTAGAACTCATACATATCATAAGATCACCTATAAAAAGCTATGAAGTTCATGAAAAAAGATTCCATCAGTTGGAGGAATCATTTGTTAGAACGACAATTTTCAATCGTCTGAAGCATTATCTTTTCTCTCAATCTTTTTGCCTCTTTGATGCTCAAGAGAGAATCATCGGATTCGGTAAAGTTTTGGTCTATATCAATATTGATGCCTAAATGTGCCGAAATCTCTTGAAGCCAACGAGATACTCGAAGTGTACGGGTTTTCTCGTTCAGATCGCACTTAGAATTATTGAGATTCATCGCCACTAATTTAAACAAAGCATCGCGCAGCTGTAAGTCGCGTTCGTGAGTTGTAACTATGCGTCTAAGGTTGGTCAAATCGTAGTTGGGATAATCTGAGAGAATATCCAATAGTTCTTCGACATACAGTGGCTTTGTAGGGTCGGAAAGATATGTAAAAATACCTAAGTCGCCGATTAGGCAGCCGTCTGTCTTGCGAGCAACTAGTCGGTGTATATTTCCCTTAGAATCTTCGATATAAAACGATATCGTATGACTATCAAAGTCGAAGCCGTTGCCCTGGCGATATGGGCAAGTAAACGCGATTTCTTCTTTAGGGGTGAGTCTCGTTTTGAGAGCTTCTAAGCTCATAGTATAAACGAGGTCATCTGGTGCTTCATCAGCTAATAGTTGTTCTTTTGTGTATTTGAACTCGTACCAGGTGGCAATTCGGCGAACAAATTCGCTCATTTCCTCCACTAATAATGAAGGAAGATATCCCTTTTTAACTTTATCGTATAGCCACTCTAAGAATTCGATGTTCATGTCGACGCGTGGCTCGTCACTCAACATAATCTCATGTACATTATGTGCATTCATTTTTTTTCACTCCTCGTAAGGTTTATTATAACAACGGATTTAAATTGTTGCAAGGAAACTTGTCAATTTTAAAAAAATCCGGACTCATTCGTCCAGATAGCTCGTGATTATATCGTATATTTCCTGTTTCCCTTTTTTGTTCACACTCGAAAAATAAACTAGATTATCGCCGTCTTCCAATTTTATCGTCTCTTCGATGAGTTTCATCTGTTTCTCACGATTTTTCATCTTTACTTTGTCGAACTTTGTCGCCACGATGGTCACAGGGATTTTGTAGTATTTGAGATAGTTGTACATGAGAATGTCGTCTTCTGTCGGCTTCACTTTGAAATCGATAAGTAAGAAAACTCTTTTGAGTGTATATCTGGTTTTCAAATAGTCCTCGATCATGATGCCAAATTTTTTTTGTGTCGGCTTATCAACCTTGGCATAACCGTATCCGGGGACGTCTACGAGATAAAAGCATTCGTTTATAAAATAGAAGTTTAGAGTTTGAGTTTTTCCCGGTGTGCTGCTCGTATGGGCATAGTTTTTTCTATTGATTATCGTATTGATGAAACTCGATTTACCGACATTTGAGCGACCGACGAGAAGAAATTCGGGATTCTCCCCTTCCGGATATTGATTTGTTCTTACGGCTATGTTCGTAAGTTCTGCCGATTCAATTTTCATAAATCACACCTCGTGATGAAATTATATAAAAAACCAAAGAAAAAGTCAACTTGACGATTATTGGGATAGAGTAAAATGGATTCGGAAACACAAAAAAAAGAACATCTGATATAATAA
>CAZKKM010000033.1:0-15716 GCA_964553435.1 uncultured Muribaculaceae bacterium
TAAATTCATATCAAGTCAACAAAAATAACGGCATTTTTGCCGTGGATAATCAAATGGTAAAATGGAATAATGTGCGTAAAGGAGGGCGATTATGTTCAAAGAATATAGGATCAAAAGGGGCTATACGCAAGAAAAATTGGCTGAACTAACCGATATCGATCCTCGCAATATACAACGAATAGAAAACGAGAATCATCTGCCGAACATCATCTCTTTTGCCAAGTTGGTCTTAGTGCTGGAGATAAGTGATGAAGATATAATCAAATACTTAAAAAAAATATCAAAAAATAAAACAAGTGAGTAATGCGATAATTTTTTTAAGTACGACATCATTATAAATATTATACATTCGTGAGTCAATAATTTGAACTCATTTTTATTTACGAAAGATTGTAAATTCGAAGAAAAAAATAAAAACTCACGTGTGAGTTTTCATATATATATATTTTCTGGCTTTTTGTAAAGGGGTTCTGAACTTCTTTTTTGCATGAGTTCTTCTTTTAAAACGAGTTTGTTTTGTTTTATGGTTTTTTGACAATCGATGATGCGTTGGTTGGTCGAACCTCTAAACGGAGCATCGAGTGTTCTGTTTTTGAGTTCGAATTTGCCATCGACGAGAACATCGATATTCTTCATAAGTTCGTTTCCAAGTGGCATTTTGAGGACTTCTTCATAAGTGAATCCCGTATAAACCCAAATGTCCAAAGAAGTGTTCTTCTTTATGTATTTGGCCAATTCGACGACGGCATCTATTTGATAGAGGGGATCGCCTCCCGAGAAGGTTATACCCGTTTGATCGACGAGGCCATCGATTTCTCGTTCTATTTCTTCGAGATTGATTTCTTCTCCACCTTCGAAGTCGTGAGTTCCCATATTATGACAGCCGGGACAGGCATGAGCACATCCTTGCGTCCAAATGACAGTCCTTATACCCGTGCCGTCGACGACCGAGTCGCTTTGCAGCTGACTTGCCAGTCTCAGTTTCATTTCTATGCCGCTTTCTTGATATCGAGACCGACAGTCGAATGTTTCTTTCTGTCTCTTTCTTCAGCAGTCTTGGCATTGTTGAATCTCTTTACAGTACCTACCAAGTAGCCAGTTATTCTTCTGATTCTTTCGAATTCTACTCCCTCTCCTACCATTTTATTAGTGTTTGTGTTTTTCATAATATTTTTTCTCCTTTTCTTTTTTTATTATTTTTTCTTTTTTTTAGCAACTACTGCATTCTTTGCGGATGTTTTCTAAGGTTTCCATTGGAATTCCTTCGGATTCACGTCGTCCGCATCCCGGACAGACGTCACCTATGACACCGGTGTATCCACAGACCGGATCGCGGTCTACCGGATGATTTACTGCTCCATAACCTATCTGACAGTCGTGCATGCATCTGATAATGGCTTTGAAGGCTTCGAGATTGTTGACCGTATCGCCGTCGATCTCTATATACGAGATGTGTCCGCCGTTAGTGAGTGCATGGTATGGGCCTTCGATTTTTAGTTTATCTGCGATGCTGATGTCGTAGTAAACTGGCACATGGAACGAATTCGTGTAGTAAATTTTATCGGTCACCCCAGGAATGCTTCCGTAGATGGAACGATCTATGCCGACAAATGTTCCCGAAAGACCTTCTGCAGGTGTCGCGATGAGAGTGAAGTTGAGCTTGTACTCTTTGGACATCTCGTCGCATCTCTCGCGCATGTGCTTGATGATCTCGTACCCGAGCTTACGTGCTTCTTCCGATTCTCCGTGATGTTTGCCGATGAGAGCTTTCAAGCATTCGGCTAAGCCGATGAATCCAGTAGCAAGCGATCCATTTCTGAGTATCGGTGTGATGTCGTCATTGTCTCCGAGGTTTTCGCTGCCGATGAACAATCCTTCACCGAGCAGGAATGGAAAGTTGTATTTCTTCTTGCTACATTGTATCTTGAATCTTTCCAAAAGTTGATCTTTGACCAAGTCCATCTTTTCGTCGAGTTCTTTGTAGAAACCTTCGATATCCGGTTCGGAATTCTTTAGAATACCGTGTTTTATACCTAGACGAACTAGGTTGACCGAAGAGAACGACAGATTTCCCCGTCCAGTAGCAACTTCTTGATCTGGGTTGGCGACATTGCCCATGACGCGGGTGCGGCAGCCCATATATGCCACTTCCGTATTCGGATCGCCCTTTTTGTAGTATTGTAAGTTGAACGGTGAATCCAAAAATGAGAAATTAGGGAACAATCTTTTAGCCGAAACTTTACAAGCGAGTTCGAAGAGGTCGTAATTTGGATCTTTTTCGAAGTAATTAATACCCTCTTTTACCTTGAAGATGGAAATTGGAAATATCGGTGTTTCTCCTTTTCCCAATCCGGCATCCAAAGCATAGAGATAATTCTTCGTGACCATTCTTCCTTCGAACGAAGTATCCGTCCCCAAATTGATAGAACTAAATGGAACTTGCGCTCCAGCACGTGAATGCATGGTGTTTAAATTGTGAACAAATCCTTCCATAGCCTGATAGGTTCTTCTCTCCGTCTTGGCAAGAGCCGTCTCATAAGCCTTTTTGAAGATCTTTTCGAGTTCTTTGTCTTTATCGTAAAATTCTTTGAAATCGGACAATTTGAAGTCTATCGTCGTGAGATTATCGATTTTTTTGACGACTTTGTCGAAATCGACTTTCTTCGTGTCGTCCAAAAGATCCAAATATTCGCTCAAGCTTTGTTTGAATTCTCGTTTGAATGTCGTCTTGACTCCTGGAGCCATGTAGTAATCGAAAGCAGGTATGCTTTGACCGCCATGTTGGTCGTTTTGATTAGACTGAATGGCAATTGCTGCGAGAGCTGCGAAACTCATGATGTCTTTAGGTGGACGAAGGTGTCCGTGACCCGTTGAGAAGCCATGTTCGAAAAGTTTGCCCAAGTTTATTTGGCAGCAGGTCGTCGTCCCCATCGGCAAGAAATCCATATCGTGAATGTAAATTTCGCCGTTGTCGTGAGCTTCTGCGATGCGCGGACTCATCAGATAACTTTTGGCGAATTCGCGGGAGAGTGTGCTACCGTATTGGAGCATCGTACCCATCGGAGTGTTTCCATCGACGTTGGCATTGTCTCTTTTGGAATCTTCTTCGATAGCTGTCTTGAGTGACAAATTTTCTATTGCCTTCATCAATTTGTGCTGGCGATTTTGGAATGCCTTGCGAGATTCGCTTCTTCTAAAACGATAACTCGAAAACGAATCGTAGATGGCAATGTAGCCCATTTCTTTTAGTTCTTTTTCGATGAGGTCTTGGATGTGTTCGATAGGAACTTCGCCGTCGGAAGTATATTCTTCCTCGATGTCCTTTAGAACTTTTTCATAGACCTTGTTGTGGTCTTCTTCAGTGTAGGCCACATTGCTGATGGCATTTATAAAGCCTTTTCTGATGGCGACTGCTATTTTTTCACCATTGAAATCGACTTTTTTACCGTCTCTTTTAATTACTTTCATTTTTACTTCCTCCTATGTTTTGTAGTTCAAGTATAACATCAAAAGCTTTGCAATAATTGTTGCAAATGCAACAAAAAAGTGATTTTGTAAAAAGTCGTGTGGTGAGGCCTTTATTTAAGCCAAAAAATAAAATTGACGAAAATTGTCAATTTATTTTTCACCATCTTCGAGCATGCTAACTATGCTTATGCCATATCCGTTTTGGGGATTCGAAATGACGACATGAGTAACGGCTCCGATTATCTTATCACCTTGAACGATGGGGCTTCCACTCATTCCTTGAACTATTCCACCTGTCTTCGAAAGAAGTTCTTCGTCGGTGACGGCAAAGTAGATGTTCTTCGTTTCATTATCGGCATCGACTCTCGTTATTTCGATGTCATATTTTCCAACTTCCTCGCCATTTAGAACGGTGTAGATTTGAGCTTTTCCGAGCTCTATTTCCTCAAGGGAAGCGACTTTTAAAGCTTTTTTATTTGGCAAATCATCTGTATATTTGCCGTAAACACCGGATGGAATGTTTTTCGTGATGTCACCGTAAGTTTCAGCCGAGTAAAATTTGGCATTTTTTCCTCCCGGACTACCAGAGAAACTTCGATCGATACCTGTGATGCTGCTTCGGAAAATCGTTCCAGATTTTACTTCGATAGCTTTGTTAGTATTCGATTCTACTATATTGTGGCCGAGACTGCCAAATGTGTCGCCATCGATGTACGTGAGTGTCCCTATTCCGGTTATCTCGTCTTTGACGAAAAGTCCTGTTTTATATGTGTTGCCGTCTTTTATAAGTTCGAGTGAAACGGTCTTTTCTTTATTGTCACGCAGAACGGTCAGTTCGACCGCCTGGTCGGCATTTTTTTCCATGGCAGAAACGAGTTCGGATATTTTATTTATTTTCTCACCATCGACATGAGTTATCTTATCTCCCACTTTCAAAGATGGATTACCTTTGTTATATTTGCCGTCGACCTTATAAAATCCGACGATCATAATGCCATCGCTTTGAATTTCGATGCCGATCGATTCTCCGCCTGGAATGATGTATTCCGAGTAAGCTAAAGTGTCGATAGGACAAGAAAGGAGTATGGCAGAAATTGCCAATATTTTGATTTTATTTTTCATAATGCTTCACTTCCTCTATTAGTGTGTCCAAAAAATGAGCAAATATTTTGTAAAAAGATGGAAAGAAAAAAGAGAACGTCGGGTTTCTCAATTTTTTGTTTTTTTATTCCACAGGAGTTTCGAAGTCTTCGAGTTCGCCGTTCTCTTTTAGTATTTTGTTAACTTTTTCAGTCGCGGAATTGAGTTTGTCACCGCAAGCTTTGGCCAGGCGCATGCCTTCTGTAAACTTCTCTATCGCGTCATCCAGAGGACAGTTGCCGTTTTCCAATTCTTTGACGATATTTTCTAGTTCGAGGATATTCTCTTCGAAAGTTTTTTCTTTTTTAGGTGTGTTGTTTTCTTCCATAATCAATTCTCCTTAATTTCTATTACTTCGGCGCGAATATGGCCTGCGTGAAGTGTGATATCGACATCGTCACCTTCTTTGAGGCCCACAACAGAAGTGATGGGTTTTGCATCTTTAGTGACAACAGAATAACCTTTTTTGAGGATACCGAGTGGGTTCAAAAGATCGAGTTTGTTGAGCAACAATTCGTAATTCTTGTTCTTTTCGAGCGAATAAGTCTTCATGGCCGAGGTCAGTTTAGATGTCAAAGTCACCAATTTTTCTTTGTCTTTTTCGTAAAAAGTCAAAGGATTTTTAAGTACGTACGAGCTCATCGCTTTAGATAGACGAGTCTTGGAATCTTTTAGACGCACTGTAATGCAATTTTCCAATTTGTCTATCAGTCCCGATAATTTTTGTTCTTTTACTTCATAAATCGCCAATGGATTTTTAAGAACATAGGCACTTTTTAAATTTTCCAAGTGACGGCTTGAAAATTCGAGTTTTTTGTTCATGCTCGTCGCGAGTCTTATTTTGTAGTTTTCCAAGACGGCAAAGACGTCAGAAATGTTCGGGACGGCCATTTCGGCTGCACCCGTCGGAGTCGGTGCTCGGCGATCGGCGACAAAATCGGCGATGGTAAAGTCTACTTCGTGGCCGACCGCACTTATGATGGGGATGTCGGAAGCGAAGATGGCACGAGCTACTATCTCTTCGTTGAAAGCCCAGAGATCTTCGATCGATCCCCCTCCCCTTCCTAAAATCAGAACATCGAGATCGTAGTCTTGCGCTCTTCGTATCTGGGCGACTATTTCTGTTTTAGCGGTCTCTCCTTGAACCAAAGCTGGAAATAGAATCGTCTCGGCAATGGGAAAACGTCTTTTGATGGTCGATAAGATGTCTTTGATGGCCGCACCGGTCGGAGCAGTAATTATTCCTATGCGCCGAGGATATTTTGGAATCGGTTTCTTCAAGTCTTCGCGGAATAAGCCTTCCTGAGCCAACTTTTTTTTCAATTTTTCGTATGCTATGTAGAGCTCTCCTATGCCGTCCGGCTGCATCTTGGTTATGACAATTTGATATTTTCCCGAACCTTCGTAGATAGTCACCTTACCTTCGACGAAAACTTTGGCTCCGTCTTGTGGTTCAAAATTGAGGGAGCGAGCATTTCCTTCGAACATTACGGCACTTATAACACTCGTCTCGTCTTTGAGACTGAAATACAAATGTCCTCGCGTATGACGTCTATAGTTCGATATTTCGCCTTTTAAGTATACATGTGCGAGATGAACGTCAGCCTCGAATTTTCTTTTTAGATAGTTATTTAAAGCGCTTACTGTGATATAGCCGGCCATTATTCTTCGTCCTTTACGTATTTATCCAAAACGGCATTTATCATCTTGCGAACAGGCTCGTCTGAGTATTTTTTGGCGAGTTCGACTGCTTCGTTGATGACGACGACGCGCGGTGTGTCCATGTATTTGAGTTCATAAAGAGCCATTCGCAAAATATTGGCTCCAGTTTTATCCAAGCGGTCGATAGTCCAATCTTCCAAATATTTGTTCGCCAATGCGGACAACTCATCATAGTAAGTGTTGACTCCGTATACGACCTCTTTTACAAATTCACTTTCGATTTCGAGATTTTCTTTAATGCATTCATCCAAGTCGTAGTCGAGATTGGTTTGCTTATATATATCTACTTGATACAAAATAGTCATAATTTTTACTCTCAGTTCACTTCTCGTAAGTTGCATTTAAATCACCTAAAAACAATTATAACAAAAAAAGACCCGAAGGTCTACAAATTTTCAGATCTAGTTTATAGAAAGTATTCTCACATCGTAAGCGCCATTTGGACTTTCGACAGATACGACATCTCCGACTCTTTTGTTGAGAACAGCTTTGCCGATAGGAGATTCGTTCGAAATGCGATTTTCGAATGGATTGGCCTCCAGAGAACCGACTATCTTGTATTCTTCTTCCTCATCGTCTTCGATGTAAACGATCTTGATAGTCGAACCGAGTGCGACGACATCTTTCGCTCCACCTTCGATTATTTTGGCATGATCTATCATGTGTTCCAATTCCTTGATTCTGGCTTCGAGTACAGCTTGATCGTTGCGAGCGGCATCGTAATCGGCATTTTCAGATAAATCACCCTGTGCACGCGCATCTTTTATCGCCTCGATAATTTGTGGACGTTTGACCGTCTTGAGTTCATTCAACTCTTCTTCGAGAGCTAAGAACCCGTCCGCGGTCATCAAACATTCTTCTTTTTTTGTCATATTTTTCACTCTTTCATATTCGTCAATTTTTTAAAAAAAGCAACCTCATTTTCGGTCGAACTAATAATACTAGATTTCGTCTAAAATGTCAAACATTTTCGTACGCATCATGGCATTTTTCTCTAAAAAGTGAGGTGTTTTGATCTTTACGATGTCTTTTGGATGGTTACAGTAGTCGATTTTTTGATCATCACTCGAGATGATTTCATCGATGATGAATTCACAGGTTTTCATCGTAGGCCCGAAGACTTGGACGACATCGCCTATTTTGAAATAGTTGCGAACTTCGATTTCGGCATAGCCATCTACATAGGAAAGAACGAGACCGAGAAAATCTTGGTTCGATTCTTCTTGGCGGCCATTAAAATACTCTCCTTCTGGTCCCGGGATTCCCCGATAGAATTGGCTTACGGATTCGCGATTGGCAACCCTATTAATGATATTCTTCGCATATTCGATATATTCCTCGGTGAGTTTTCCCGTGAAAATGCGATTTATGATGTTTCTATAGGTGTGAAGAACGGTCGCGATGTAGTAGATAGACCGCATCCGACCTTCTATTTTGAAGGAATTGACACCCGATTCTATCATACTTTCTATTTCTGTTACCATATTCAAGTCTTTACTCATGATGGTAAATTCGCCTGTATCTTCATTCAGAAAAGCCCAACGGCATACTTGAGCGCATCCTCCTCTGTTAGCATCGCGATTTGTCGCATAGTTGGATAGCACACAGCGACCACTCATCGAAGTGCACATCGCCCCTTGAATGAAGCATTCGAGTTCGATACCTGTTTCGGTCTTTATGCGCTCGATGTCTTCTTTGGAAGCTTCGCGTGCGAGAACGATGCGACTTACTCCACGGTCGATGTAGAACTTTGCCGCGCGCGAATTGAGAGTGCTCGCTTGGGTACTCAAATGGACCTCTAGATCTATGTCGTTTTCTTTCAAAACAGCGAGAACGACAGGATCGGAAATTATGATGGCATCTACTTTTATTTCGCTTAAGAAGGACAAATATTCGGCTAAGCCTTCTAAATCTTCGTTATGAAAGACGATGTTGACGGTCACATAGACCTTTTTCCCCAAATTGTGAGAGTATTCGACCCATTCTTCGAGTTCGGCCAATGTAAAATTCGTCGCATTGGCACGAAGACCGTATTTGGGTCCACCCAAGTAAACGGCATCGGCTCCATAGAGAAAAGCAAAGAAAAGTCTTTCTTTATCGCCAGCAGGGCTCAAGAGTTCTATCATTTTAAATCACCAATTCTGTATACTGTCTTTTTTTCGAGAAAACCTTTCGTCGTATTTTTCAAAGATTCCCCTTTTAAAGCGGAAACTACTTCTTCTTTTGTAAGGCTCTCGGTGTCGATAAGATAGAAGAGAATTTTCTCGTCATCGAGTGAAGTGGCCACTTCTCTTGCATCGAGCACGCGAGTGTCGAAGCAAGCCGTTCCATAGTTGGTTTCTTTGAGACGAAAAGTAAATTCTCCTTTCGGATCTGCAATCGCAACTTCTTTTTTAGGAGAGAGGCTCTTTTGCAGGTAGTAATTCGAAACGAGATGACGACGAGAATACATTATCATCGGAGAACCTACGGTATAAAAGACGAGCGGTTTTTTGGCTTTACTCAAATTTGTGTCGATTTCTTCATAAGTAATGTCCGTCGAGATGACGAGAGAATCGAAGTAGTCGAGCCAATAGTTGCAAGTCCGATAATTCGCGTTTAAATGGTTTTGGAACGATATGAGTGTATAACCTTTATCTTTTAAAAGTGTGTAAAGTCCCGTATCTTCGATGATGAAACCACGGACGTTTTTTGGAATGACAAGTTTTTCGAAGGCATCTAAATCGGCATCGGTGAGAAGTCTATTTGCTAATATGTAAATATCTCTTTCGATTTTGCCAAGCTCTTCGAAGGTGAAATCTTCATATCCAATCGAATAATTCCTCAACGGAAAAAGGAAATTGGTCACCCCCAATTTCTCATAATCCTCGATGTCGTCGAGATTATTCATGTTTAAAAGAATTTTAGTGTTTTTCATCGTCATTCCTATAGCTTACACTCAATCCATCGCCAATATCGTAAAATTTGGTAGTAAATTCTGTATTGTTTTTCAAAAATTCGATGTAATCTTCGATTTTCGAAACGAGACTATTCAAATTTTTAGATAGTGTCTCGTCGCGATGACCGACCAATCCGTGAAAGTTGATGTTATCGGAGATGATGACACCTTTGGGGCTCAAATAATGACTGAATTTTTCGAAAAATTTGATATATTGACCTTTGGCAGCATCGATGAAAATGAGATCGTACGATCTGCCGACCAAATTGACATCCAAAGCATCTTGAAAGACAACTTCTATTTGTTTTTCCAAACCGCACTTTTTGACATTTTTGATAGCTTCCATATAGCGCTTCTCGTCACGTTCAAAAGTTGTCAAGGTGGTTCCTTCGTTGGCACTCACCATGAGTATACCACTATAGCCTATGGCCGTTCCGATTTCGAGAATGGTCTTAACATCGTTGAGTTTGATATATTTCATTATGAATTTGATGGAGTCTTTTTCTATTATGGGAACGTTGTATTCCTTCGCATATTTTTCCATCTCAATAATAGTTTCTTTCATTAAAAAATCACCAACACATACATTATAACATAGTTGATGATTTAAATCAATTTACGGTAAAGTATCATTTTTTGGGTTTCATGACGGCTTTTCATCTATGACTGTCGGTACGGCATCTAAAAGTTTGCTGGCATACGGACCACTAAAAAAACATGCGAGTTTTTCACATGTCTTCAATTGGGTCGTTTCGGCCTCAAATTTTGTACTTTTTCTTGGGTTGATTTTTGGTAGAGACTTTTATTTTCCAATGTACGAACGATCAAACGCACGTAGTAACCTATCGTCTTATCATCGTGCTTCTCGATGGCTTCGATCAATGCGCGTTTTTGATAACTCTCGCTTGCAAAATGCAAAAGCAATGTCAAACGAATTTCAATTTTTCTTTTCAGTTTGGCATCTTCGATGAGATCGGCTAAAAGCCATGTCCTCAAGGCATACTCTAAAGTATAGTCGTATTTATCAGAAGATTCAGCTGCTTCGATGTATTTTTTTACTCCTTGTAGGTTTTCATCACTTCCCGCATCGAAGTGGTTGAGACCGTGTAATTCTTTGACGTGATCGATTCCAAGCTGGTTGAAAAGTTCTTCGTCGAAGATGACCACTCCATCGCTCGGGCGACCGGAAGATAATAAAATCATGTCGTATAGTGTTTTAGTTAATGCATTTTGTTCTCTTTCTAAATCGAGCGAACTTCCTATTACGAGCAATTTGTTCAAGTCGACTGCTCGCAAGTCGGCACCATGATAGTTATCGCGTTCAAAACCGTATTTCGTATTTATCAATCTGGTCAATAATAGACGAATCAATTTTTCTTCTTTGCTAAAATATTCGCTATATTTCTTCAATTTTTCGGGATCGGCCAAAGGAGTTCCGGTTATCGGAGGATGAATGGCATAAACTTTATGAATTCTTTTATCTTTAGAAGCATAAGCTCCTATGAGCCCACCGAAAGATTCTGTAACTAAGTCCACCTCGCTCAAGTTGGCCATCTTTAAAGATTCTAGAAGGTTTGCAGTCATGTTTTGTGCATTTATTGCAGATTTATTGTTACCTACGATCGGATAATCGTAAAACCAGTTACCTGTGAACATATTGTGGCCAGAATCAGCTGTAAAACCCGTTTGTTCGAGGATATGACATCTGTGTTCCATTTGTCCTCCGATATAGATGACTGGCCGCGAGGTTGTATCGAGCTTTTCTTTGTCAATATAGAGACTTCCGAGTTCGTTCGGTTTAAAGCGCTCTTTTCCTTTTCTATAATTGATCATGGTAGTTCGGTCCTCCTCTTTTTTGATGGCGTATATTTTACTATATATCAACTAAAAAGTCAAAAATTAAAAAAACAGGTATTCATTCCTGTTCTTCTAGTAGGTGAACCATAGTCCTGAACTCTTAAGTCTGTTGGTAATAGCAACATGTTCGGCATCGGTTTTACTGAAATATGTCTTGCCGTTTTTATCGGCGACAAAGAAAAGATAGTTATGTTGTTCTGGGTCGAGAGTCGCCTTGAGTGAAGCCATACTCGGACTCGCTATGGGGCCTACTGGCAATCCTTTGACACAGGAACCGCGAGTATTGTAACCGTTACAACTGCCCAAATCGTCCCAGGTGAGATCGACAGAGAAGTCTTTTCCTACTGCATAATAAGTCGTAACATCGCTACCGAGGGTATCTCCGATAGCCAAGCGATTGTAAAATACTCCAGCGACTCCTCTTCTGTCATCGCTACGGGCTCCTTCTAGCTCGACAATACTGGCCAAGGTCATGAGTTCGTGAACAGAATATTTGCTCGATGATATTTGAGAACTATATGCCGAAAGCTTTGTTGCCGTGTTATCGAGCATAGCTTCGATGATACCCTTTATGCTGATATCCGACATGAATTCGTAAGTATCTGGAAATAGATAGCCTTCGAGAGGATGATATATTCCTTCTTTGAGAATGTCCTTTGTCAAAAATTCGTAACGAGAAATGAGTTCCTCAATGTATTTTTTGTCATCCAAAACATCGTTTATTTCTTCAACTGTATAGTCGAAATTGGTCGCTATGACATCGGCAATATAAGAGAGTCGTTTCCCTTCGACGAAAGTTACCCACTTGGTGTCACGTGTGACTTTTCCCGATAAAAATGCGTCGTATATCTCTTTTGCGCTCATCGATTGGGTGAGTATATATGTACCAGCTTGTGGGTTGCCAGGATGCAATTTGACGTAGAGCTTCATGGCCAACTCGTCTTTAATCAGCCCTTCTTTTTTCAGGTTGGAAACGATCGTATTGGCTGCTTCACCGACAGTGACTGTAAATGTATGATTTTCTTTTGAATCGGGATCGACCGCGGCCAAATTAGTGTTGTAATAAACGATGCCTCCGGTTATTGTTAGAACAAAAAAGACAAAGAGTCCCAATATGACAAAAAGTACAACTTTTTTTTTCATATCAATTCTCGTCGCTGCTTTCCGTCTGGTTACTCATCTGTTCTTTTAATACCTGTTTTTGAGCACTGGCCAGAACAGATTCGATCATATCCCATTCTTCATCGGTCGTAATCGGAGTCAAATCCAAATTTTTTCCGGTCGGATCGTAGATGTTGGCATATGTTTTTATGTTTCCATTTTCGTCCATGGTATGATCCGTATAGACGATATAGTTATGGCCGAATTCTTCCGATTCGATGGTCAAAATGACTTCGCATTCGACTTTTTCACCTTTATCGTTCGTGATAATAAATAGATTTTTATTTTCGTTTTGCATGTTTTATTCTCTTCCTTTCATTCTCAAATATGTATTCAATATGACACTCGCCGCGACCGCATCGATGTGTTGTTTTCTTTTCTTGCGGCTCATATCCGCAGAAAGAAGGTATTTTTCAGCTTCGACTGTCGAAAGTCTCTCATCGACAAGAGTGATCTCGATATCTATGTTTTTCTCTAAAAACTCTTTAAATTCTAAAGAGCGGCGAGAAGCAAAACCCATAGAATTATCCATATTCTTGGGTAATCCGAGTGCTATACCAGCTATGTCATATTCCTGTATAATATCATTTAACTTCTCAAGTAAGTCTTCATAAGTATCGTACTTGAGAGTCGTCAATGGATTGGCTATCATTCCAAGCGAGTCACTTATAGCTATTCCAAGTGTCTTTGTTCCTAAATCTAAACCCAAGTATCTCATTTATTTAATATAACTTTTCAATAGAGTTTCCAGTATCTTCGCTCTATCCAAACTGGTTATTTTCTTTCTCGAATCTTTGTAGCTGGAAATATATCCTGGGTCTCCTGAAAGAAGATAGCCGACTAATTGATTGATCGGATTATATCCTCTTTCTTCGAGTGCATCGTATATCTCTAATAAAGTCTTTTGAACAAGAGTTGTTTCCAGTTCTTCGACATTGAATAATCTAGTTTCGTACATGTAATTCCACCTCTTAACCAATTGTAACAAACTTCGTGCATTTCCTCAAGTGTTTACTCATTATTTTGTACTTTAAAAAGAACTTCGCGTGGTTTTGAACCATTTTGAGGACCGACAATGCCTCTTTCTTCAAGTAAATCGACTATGCGAGCGGCACGATTGTAACCGACTGCAAATCGCCTTTGAATGAGACTGGCACTGATTTTTCCTGTTTGAACAGCAAATTCGACGACGTCATTATATAGTGGATCGTCATATTCATCTTTTGGTGAGTTCTCACCGGCGACATGAGTTTCGGTCACTTCATCGTAAGATGGCACGACGGATGTGAAGTCTTGATTAGAAACGTGTTTAATCAGTCTTTCGACTTCGTCATCAGAAATGAAATTACCTTGAATACGTTCAGTGACCGATGCTCCCATCGGATAGAAGAGCATGTCTCCTTTACCCAAGAGTTTTTCTGCTCCTCCGACATCGAGTATTGTACGCGAATCAATTTGGGATGCGACAGCGAACGAAATACGCGACGGAATGTTCGCTTTAACTACACCAGTGATGACATCAGTAGATGGCCTTTGCGTCGCGACGATCAAGTGGATGCCAGCTGCACGGGCCATCTGAGTTATGCGCATGATTGAGTCTTCTACCTCCTTGGAAGCTACGACCATCAAATCTGCCAATTCGTCGATGATGACAACGAGATAGTACATCTTTTTCTCTATCTCTTGTCCAGCGGCTTTATTTTGTTCTTCGACCCATTCATTGTAACCTGCTATGTTTTTGACGTTTTTATCGGCAAAGACGTCATATCTTTGTTCCATCATGACGACGACTTTTTGCAAGGCCGCGCTAGCTTTGCGGGGGTCTGTCACAACTGGCCATAGAAGATGTGGTATGCCATTATAATTCGAAAGTTCTACTTTTTTAGGATCGACCATGACTAGCTTTACTTCGTCCGGTCTTTTTAGCATCAGTATGGATGCGATGAATGAGTTAATACAGACAGATTTACCTGAACCTGTCGAACCAGCGACAAGTAAGTGTGGCATCTTCGATATATCCGCCCATTTGATTTGACCCATGATGTCTTTTCCGAGTGCGACAGGTATATTCGCTTTTACGGAATCTTTGGTAGGTCTACTTAAGACTTCTCGAATTGGAACTGGAATGACTTTGCTGTTCGGTATTTCGACTCCGACCGTGCTTTTTCCGGGAATAGGCGCTTCGATACGAACTGTCTTAGCAGCCAAAGCTAGAGCGATTTCTTTATGTATCGAAGTGATACGACTGACACGCGTTCCAGCTTTAACTTCAACTTCGAATTGAGTTACTGCCGGTCCTTCGTGTATCTCGACGACACGACCACTTATTTGGAAATCGGCAAGGACTCTTTCGAGAGCAGCTTTATTCGATTGTAAAAATTCTGTCGAATTGACTTTGCCGAATGATTTCGGTTTATCCAACAAATCTATGGATGGCAAAGTATAGTTCGCATTGGCACTCGTGTCTGCGGCACTCGTAATTTTGACTTCGTTTTCTGGAAGCGGAGCAAAATCCATTTGTGTTTGCTCTTCTTTTGGATTTTCCATAGCATTCCTAAAATCGTCCATATTGGAGTAAACCTTGACGTGCTCGAGAGTTTCTTTGCATATCGTATCTTCGATAGATGGCTCTTTCTGCTCACGGCCAAAAATGCCAATTTTCTTTTTATCTTTGCGAGGCAATTCCGAAACTTCTTGCTCGTCTTCATCTTCATCGTCATCTGTGACTTTGGCACGAGAAAACAATCTTTTCGCTGCGTCGAGCATATCACTAATCGAGAGATCGAATAAGAGAACGGCCCCCAATATGAGTATGACAACCAAAACTATTTTGGTACCTTTAAAGTCGAAGGCTGAGGTAAAGAGTACAGTGAATACTCCTCCTATTATTCCTCCTCCCGAATTGGCTGTATAATTGACGATTCCCGCATCCATGAAGTTATCGATCGTCGCTTGAATAATCGCGTTTCCGACGAGCTTTTCTTCGACAGCATAGTTCATGTGAGAATAAACTAAAGCCGTGAGAATGACAAGATACATTCCAAGAAGCCGTACAGAAATAAATTTTGGAAATTTTCTTTTTACGACGAGATAGCATCCGACGACAAAACATGCAGCGAGTGGTATCCAGCGCCAAGTTCCAGCGAGAAAGATTGCAAACCCTTGGATGATGCTTCCGACAGGACCAAATCCACCGAAGCCCATGATCGCAATCAATATCAATACGACACCCCATATTTCGGCTGCATAAGAATCATTTTTTTTAGTGCTTGCTTTGCTAGTCTTTTTCTTTGCCATACTTCTTCACCATAATAATTATATAATAAACCGTTTTTTTAGTAAAGCAATTTGCTTTTTTTTTCGTAAAGTACATGATTTAAAGCATCGTCATGATGTGAGCGATCTTATCCGCGGACAGTTTGGTGTATTT
>CAZKKM010000034.1:0-15189 GCA_964553435.1 uncultured Muribaculaceae bacterium
TTATCTTGGGGTAAGGGGAAGTCTGCTCTTTTTTTGATTTTTTGTTTTCAGGTTATCAACTCCTAGATACTATTTTACTATAAAAATAAACTTTTTTTAAGACATTTGAACAAATTTTTGTGTTAGGATATTATCAAAATGAATATCATAATGAATATCATAAATTAATTGAATATGTCGAAAAAAATTATGGAAATGATAAACATAATTATTTATTAATAGATGAAGTACAAATGTGTTATGGTTTTGAAAAAGCAGTCAATAACTTTCATGCAGTTTCGTAGTTCGTTTTTTTTTGCAGAATATGCAAATTAAATTTATGAAACACGCATGGTAAAAAAACGGTCGAGTTTATTGATAAAAGTGGTTTAAAATAAATAAATATGTTATAATACTACCTTAATTAAGGGGGATGTAGATGGATATAGATTTAGAAAGAGCATTAGAGGCGAGCAAAAATATAATTTATGGAATGCCATTTTTTCATGGATTTAATGATTATGCTAGCACTTATTTTGTAACATCGGAGTGTATTAAAGATTACTTAGAAGCGCATGAATTTTTAAAAAATAGGACCCTAACTATTTTATCCGGTGGAGATCAAGTATTTAATCTTATTGCAAGTGGAGTCTATGAAATTGATGCATTTGACTCAAATAGGTTAACTTATTTTGTCTATCATTTACGTAAGGCAATGATCAATATTCTTTCATTTCAAGACTTCAAAAAGGCCAATTTGATATTTACGTCACAAAGCTATGATTTATCCGATCATTTAGATATTCTCGAAAAAGTAAGATTACACCTTCCTTTAGAGGTATATGAATATTTCAGGAAAATGCTCGAATTTTCCAAAAATAATCCTTTGGTAAATTTTGAATCTCTTTATTACAAAGCAAGTGATAGAGACTTTTCGCGGAACAATTATTTAGTAAGTGAAGATGCCTATATAAAGCTTCAAAAATCTATAAAAGATGCAAAAGTTAATATTGCTTTTGCAGATGCTTTAACTTTTTCACAGGAATTATCGTCAACATACGATATTATTCTTTTATCAAATATTGCCGATTATTTTTCCCATGCAAATCCAAAGTTTGGACTTAAAGAGTTTAAAGAATTTATGGCATGTTATATGAAAATTCTAAATCCCGGTGGAATACTTATAAACTATCTCTATAAAATTAATGATCGAAATCCAATTAAAGGTCTTTCTATAACTAAGGAAGATATAGGCTCTAGTAATATTTATCCCGTTACAACTCCACCGTTTAGAGATGAAGGAGAAGGCTATTATTTAGTACATAAACCTAAAATGAGATAGGTCTTTAATGAATTAGGCGAAGAATATTTCTAAGTTAGTGAATAGTTAGATACAAAAAGGCGCTTAAACGAGAGATATTTTTTAGATAGTCTTAATAATCATTATCTTAAATTTTTGCTAACATAGGTTTTTTCCTCATGTACATCTCATATACGGATAAATGTTTCAGAGTGGCTTTTAGAAAAGTAAAAAATAAAGAGATTATATAAAGGATCCGAAAAGCGGCTTATCAGTAAGATGAAAACACATGCTTCATAACATGTGTCATTCTAAGATATTTTGAATTTTTTCTTTATATTCTTCGAGTTCTCGAATTTCCTCTCGAAGTCGCTCATTTTCTTCGGTAAGTTCTTCTACTTTGGTTTCATAATCGGATATGCGCACTTCCAAGGTATAGTTGCAGTTTTCACCATAGTAATAGGCATGAGCTTTTTCTTTAGAATTTTCTTTGATTTTGGCGATATTTTCTTTGCTTGTAGTTATGCTCAGCGAAACACCGTGAACATCGTAATTTCTCAATTCTTTGTTGCGGAGATCTCTTTTTATAAGTTCCCAAATCTTCTTATCATAAGCGAATGAGTGTGAATAGTATATGTCGATGCTCAGGCGATCGTCGACGAGGGCAACGGTCGGATTTATCACGTCGGCATAGTATGAGAATGAAAGTTGGAGTCGGTCGGTCATGGTTTCGTCTTCGATATATTCGATTCCGTTATAATAATAAGATTGATAATCTATGGAAAGATTTTCGCTCATGGGATATTCTTCGGTCTTGAAAACTCGTTCGTATTCGGCAGGTGTTTCGTCGATGTAGTTTATGTCCCCTATTTCGATGGCGACTAGTCCTATCGAGATACCAATGCCCGATAGGCCTATGCACAGAGTCCAAAGTAGTCTATGAAAGTTGGCTTTTTTATTGAAAATGAACATACATCCGAGTTCGAGAAGCCAAAGATTTAGTATGATGGCAAAGATGAGCCCCAAAAGGATACCTACGTAAAATATGCCATCGAACATGAGAACTATCGCGATGGATGCGATTGCAAAGAGAGCTACCAAGGTGAAAATGAACGGGATTATACAGAAACCTGTGAGGATTCTGAAGAACCAGAAGACGATGTTTCCTAAAAAGCAGAATAGTGTATTTTCGCGAGGACTCTTTTCATGTACTATTTTTATTTCGCAAGTTTTTTCTTCATGGGTGGTGTTTTCTTTTTCATATTCATCGGAATTAGAATTACTTTTTGTTTTTTCTTTTTCGTCTATATAATCGTATTTGTCCAAATAAGCTAGCTTATATATATAAATGAATGAGAGTATATAAAGTATGAAGAAAACGATGTCCATTATCATATTGAATAGGCCCGATAGTCCTCCGACAATACGACGATTCGGAATGTTCGTAACTATCGAGTAAAAGCCGTTTTCGATCACTTCAAACGGTATGCGCAGAAGCATCAAAAATATACCGATTATGAATAGACTTGCCAAAACTCCGGCAATTTGTTTGGCCGATAATTTTTTGAACATTGCAACCGTCTTTTCAGTTATCTCCAAGATGTTGTTCACTATATTGGAAATAAAGCTCGTATTCGTCTGCTTTTTTTCGACGTTTATTTCTGTTATTTCGTCGTTTGTCAAATCGTCGAGACTACATTTGAATATTTTGCACATCGTGATGAGCTTGTCCATTTCGGGATAAGTGGTGCCCGACTCCCACTTCGAGACAGATTGTCTCGTCACGTCGAGCATGTCTGCCAATTGCTCCTGGCTAAGTTTATTTGCTTTACGCAGTTGTTGTAGTTTTTCATTAAAACTCACAATAATCACCTCTTCTTGTCTTAAGAATATACCATAGAACCTCAGTTGCATTCTACCACTCTTGGGTTGTTTTTATGTATATTATCGGTTGCATCACTTCAATTATATCAAAAAAATATCAGGCTTTCTATGTAAGTAATTCATTTTATCGAACACATTTGTGAAAACTGTCGTTTATCATACGAGATATCAAAAATGTGACTGAACTTTCACATATGCTCGAATATAATTTATTAGCGAAAGAGGTGAATTATGAAAAAATTTTCTAATCAGATTGCCCAACATAGTAGGCTTATTGTCATCTTGGCAGTCCTCTTGTTGATACCCGCAATCTGGGGTTATATGAAGACGAGGATAAACTACGATATACTGGTGTATCTGCCAAAGGATATCGAAACCGTCGAAGGTCAAAACGTTTTGACTGAAAAATTCGGTGTCGGAGCATTTTCGTTCGTCATGACCGATAAATCTTCAAGTGTGGATCTTTTGACTTTGGAAAGAAAAATAAAGGATATCGAACATGTCAACATGGTCATGTCTATCGCAGATTTGACCGACGTGATGTTTCCCTTGGATATGTTGCCAGAAGAAATACTCGAAAAGGTATATAAAGATGGTAAAACCGCCATCATCGTGACTTTCGATACTTCGACTTCGGAAGAAAGCACAATAGAAGCAATCGACGAGTTGCGTGATATTGTCGGCGATGCGTCAAGTGTAAGCGGAATGACGGCAATGGTTTTAGATACGATGAATTTGTCAAATTCAGAAATGCTCATCTATATCGTTTTAGCTGTCATATTCTGTTCTTTGGTACTCTTAGTAGTGACGAATTCTTATTTGATACCGATCTTCCTTTTGGGAAATATCGGATGTGCCATCATCTACAATATGGGGACAAATGTCTTCCTAGGAGAGATTTCTTATATAACGCAGGCTATCACTGCAGTGTTGCAGCTCGGTGTGACAATGGATTTTTCGATTTTCTTATATCATAAGTACGAAGATATAAAGAAAGAAGAATCCGATAAAAAAAGAGCGATGGCTCGAGCTATAGAAGAGACATTTAAATCCGTCATCGGTTCTTCTTTGACGACAATTGCCGGGTTCTTGGCTCTTTGTGGAATGAATTTGACTTTAGGACGAGATATAGGTCTAGTTATGGCGAAAGGTGTCGTGTGTGGATTGATCACTGTACTTTCACTATTTCCGGCTTTACTGTTGGTGTTCGATAGAGGCATCGAGGCAACGAAACATAAAACTTTTTTACCAAAGTTTAAGGGGCTACAAAAGTTTGTCACAAAGCATTCTATACCGATAGTTTCGGTATTCGTACTGCTAGCTATTCCGGCGATAATCGGAAACAACAATGTCGAAGTGTATTACAAATTGGACAATTCTCTTCCAGAAGATTTGCCGTGTCGCATCGCCAATACAGAGTTGGCCGAAAAGTTCGGCATAGTCTCGCCAGAAATGATACTTTTGAGCGATGAGTTGAGTGCTCAAAAGACAGCAGAGCTTGTATCAGAATTGAGAGAAATCGATGGAGTGGATCTCGTACTGGCGCCCAGTGTTTTGGAAAAAGATGGAATACTTTTGGATATGTTGCCAGAGGATTTATTAAAAATTTTTGAACAAGATGGACGACAATTGGTCATCATGAATTCTACGTATGAAGTAGCAAGCGATGAGCTGAATACCCAAATCGATGAAATAAACAGGATCATCAAGAATTACGATGAAAATGCCATATTGGCCGGTGAGGGAGCATTGACCAAAGATTTGGTCGAAATAGCAGATCACGACTTTTTAATTGTCAATTATATTTCAATTGCAGTCATATTCGTGCTCATGCTCATCGTTTTGAAGTCTCTAAGTTTGCCGGCCGTACTAGTCATCGTCATCGAGTTCGCCATATTTGCGAACATGGCGATAGCATGTTTTACGAAAACGAGTCTACCATTTATCGCATCGATCGTTGTCGGGACTATTCAATTGGGCGCGACTATCGATTATGCAATTTTGATGTCGACGACTTATTTGACAGAGCGAAAAGCTTTAAAAGATAAGAAAAAAGCTATGATGACAACTTTAGATAAAACGGTCAATTCGATCGTCGTCTCTGCTTTGTGTTTCTTTTGTGCGACATGGGGTGTGGCTCTTTATTCTAAAATAGATATGATAGGTTCTATTTGTCAGCTATTGTCGAGGGGAGCTTTAATCAGTATGGTCACTGTCGTTTGTCTTTTACCAACTTTATTGCTCATTTTCGATAAGTTGATAATGAAAACTACAAAAGGTATGAAAGGAAGTATATAATGAAAAAATATAATAAAATTATCTTCGGAGTTCTGTCTTTGGGGATAGTATTTGCGCCTTGGAGTGTCGAGGCGCTCAAAAAAAATGAAATGGTCTATACGAAATTGGGGTATGATGGACAGGTTATGCGAACGAATGTAACAAATCATCTTTCGTTCGTCGGCATTCGCGATGTGGAGGATGAAACTGAACTCGAGCGAGTGATGAACTTGAGTGGAAATGAGACTTTCGATCAGGTCGGCAATAAAATCACGTGGAATTCGCGTGGGAATGACATATTTTATAGCGGCATCGTGGAAAAAAATATGCCAATCGAGACAGAAATACATTACTATGTGGATGACGAGGAATTTGAGATCGATGAGATGCTCGGCAAGTCAGGGCATATCAAAATCGAATATCGATTTACAAATAAGGAAAAGAACTACGTGAATGTCAATGGGCATACGGAAGTCGTCTACACACCTTTCGTGACGAGTGTCGGTACCATAATACCATCCGGATCTAAAAATGTGAGAGTTACGAGTGGGAAGGTGGTCAGTACCGGAACGCGAACGATAGTAATCGGCATGGCTTCTCCAGGATTGTATGCAAGTACGAAATTTGAAGAATTGGCCGGTTTAGATAAAACGGTCGTCGAGTTCGAGACAGATAGCTTCGAATTGGGAACGACGTACATAGTATCGTCTCCTAAATTTTTGGACGAGTTGGATGCTGGAATATTCGCTAAGGTCGATACTCTCGCTGGAAGTGTGTCTGAGTTAAAGACAAACATGCAAAAATTGATGGAGGGTGCAAAAAAACTTGAGAGTGGGTCTACTCAATTGGCTACAGGTTCGAATTCTTTGATGGAAAGTCTTTTACAGCTCAGGGTAGCGACAAATAAATTAGAGAACGGGACTTCATCTTTAGTGACGGGCATAGATACTATGATAACCGAGTTAAATGCCGTAAAAGCAGGTCTCTCTAATCCTACCTATTCTTTGGAATTGGCTCAGATGAGTGCGCTCATGAAGAAGAATGAAGAAGCTATAGAGAAGTACGGAGCTGCTTTGGTTATGAACGGATTAGATTTAAATATGGTCGAAGCTGCGTGTGCAGGTACGGGATTGACTGATTTGTTAGCAGATGTGAATGTTTCGACGTTTTGTCTTCTGAATGCGAATAATCGTGCTTTAGCTTCGGTAGTTCCTCTTCTTTCGAACAATATCGATGCCGTTTTGACGGGTTTGAGCGAACTCAAAGCAGGTGCGTCAAGTTTGGCAGCAGGAGTTGCACAAGCAAATGTCGGAGTTGGAAAGATATACGATGGATCGAAAGCTTTGGTGAGTGGTTCTAACGAATTGAAGGCAGGAGCAGGTACTCTTTCAGCCGGTACAATCACTTTTAAAGAAAAAGGAATAGATGTGCTAGCAGCAACAACAGATAAGTTAGTAACTTATAGTGACAGATTGGAAGCAATAGCAAAATTGAGCAAAGATTATCGAGGGTTTGCTTCCAAAAACAGCGACGAGACGATTTTCATCGCACAGGTTGCATCATCGAAACGCAAGTGACTGCTCTTTACAAAAGAAAAATATTATTATAATATAAAAGAGGTCGAGGTGATTTGATTGAGCGAAGTAAAAACGGATTTGCGGATCATAAAAACGAAAAGAAGTATTTATACAGCTTTCTTAGAGTTGTTGGAGACAAAGGCTTTCGAAGAAATAAAAGTATCGGAGATTTGTACTGGAGCCTTGGTGAATCGATCGACGTTTTATACGCATTTTGAAGACAAATACATGCTTCTCGATTGCTTGATAAAGGATATGAAGCATATCTTGAAAAATCTATTGGCGGAAAATGATAATATCGATAATTCAAAAGCATACTATATGGAGGTCATGAAAATACTTTTTGATCATATCGAAGAAAACAAGAAATTCTACATGACTGTCATTGCAAATAACCGCAATAGTGTGGCGATGGATATGGTATATGCGACTTTGCGTGAAGATTTGGAACAAAGAATTTCGAAGGAAAGAAAGACAGATATTCCGAGTGAGATTATAGCTGGTTTCTATATCGGGGCAATTTTCAATGTCGGGCTGTATTGGTTACAGAACAAATGCAATTATCCGAAAGAAGACATGCTTGGGTATTTGGAAAAGCTGATAGAGCACGGCATATAAAAAAGACTTACTTTAGAGCAAGTCTCTTTTTTTAGATTAATTTCGTATTTTTATATTCATCTTTTTGGTCACTTCTGTAATCACTTTGTTGAACAATTCATTCACTTCTTCGCTCGTAAGAGTCCGAGTATCGTCTTCGAAAGTCAAAGAATATGCGATGGATTTTTCATCTTGACCGATATTTTCTCCGCGATAAAGGTCAAATACCTCAATTTTTTTGAGAAGTTTGCCGCCCGAACGGTGTATCTCTTTTTCGACTTCTTGTGAATTCATCACGTCCGGCATGACGAATGCGACATCTTTTGTGATACTCGGAAATTTGTTTTGCTCTTTGAATTTGTAACTGCGCGTTTTTTTCTCGGACAAAGTCGAAAGTGAGATTTCCAATACGTAAATCGCTTTTTTTGATATGCTCGGATGAACACGGCCCATGTATCCAATCGGTCTATTGTCGACATTTATGATGGCAGTTGCACCTGGATGCATATCGGGAATATTGTCGGCAGGGATGAAAGCATATCTGTCTTGATAACCCAGATATTCGAACAAATTGGAAATGATACCTTTCAGTGTGTAAAAGTCTGCCGGTACTTTTAATCCTTGCCATGTATTTTCTATGTAATTGCCACTCATGAGAATTGCAAGTTTCGTATCTTCTTCGTTCAGATTCGCATATGTGTTGGCGATTTCATAGATGTTTATATCTTTCATATTGCGAGCTACGTTATAGTCTAAAACTCCTTTTAAAGACGGTAGGATTGACTGGCGAACGATACTCTTATCGACACTTAGGGGTTTCAAAACTGGAATGGATGTCTTTTTGTTGTAAGTGAACATGTCGTCCATTTCAGGACTTATCAAAGTGTATGTTCTCGTTTCGGATAGTCCTAGAGCGCGAAGTCTTTTGGATACCGCTTTTCTCAGCGCTACGTTTCCGATATATTTGCCTTTGCGCACATTCAACTTGGGAAGATGGTTTTCGATGTGACTATAACCATAAAGTCGACCTACTTCTTCGACGAGATCTTCTCTCATCGATACATCTCCGCGACGATTCGGTATGGTGACTGTAAATTCTTCCCCCTTCAAGTCGAATGGAAATTGTAAGGAGTTCAGATTCTTTTTGACATCGTCGATGGTCAGTTGCAAACCTAAAAGAGAATTTATCTTTTCGAGAGTGACCTTGGCTACTTTCGATGTCTTATCGGTGTTGTCATGAGTCAGAGTGCCCGATAATATTTCTGCATCAGCATATTTTTCTAAAAGGTAGCAAGCTCTATCGATAGCTTCTTTCGTGTATTCGTAATTGAGACCGTGTTCGTATCGCCTACTCGCTTCGCTTTTCAAATCGAGGCGAATCGATGTGTAGCGGATGTTAAGCGGATCGAATATGGCCGATTCTATGATGACATCTTTAGTGTTCTCGTCTATTCCACTGTTGAGTCCACCCATGATTCCAGCTATACAAACAGGCTTTTCGCCGTCTGTGATGACGATATCGTCGGCAGTCAAAGTTCTTTTGACTTTGTCGAGAGTTTCTATTTTCTCGCCTTTTTCAGCCATCCTCACGAGGATGTGTTTACCCAATTTTTTGGCATCAAAGAAGTGTAAAGGTTGTCCATATTCGAGCATGATATAGTTGCTGATGTCCACGACGTTGTTGATAGGACGCATTCCACAGTTGGTCAGTCGCTCTTTGATAAAGTCGGGGCTCTCTTTGATGACGACATTGCGAACCTTGCGTGCATTATACATCGTACAATTGTCAGTTATGACTTGAAGGTCGAGTTCATCTTCGACATTATCCGAAATGGTTTTACATTTAGTCTCGGGTTTTTCTACTTTTTTTCCAAGGACTGCAGCTACTTCGTAGGCAAAACCCAAATGATTGGTGCAATCTGCTTCTCGATTTGGGTTCAAATCGAGGTTGAAGATAGTATCAGAAAGACCCAAGTAATTGTATGGGTTTGAACCGATAAGTGCTTCGTCAGGTAATCGACAAATACCTTTTGCGTAGTTTTCCGGTGTGTTTTCTTCGAGTCCCAGTTCCATGAGAGCGCAGAGCATGCCTTGTGATTCAACTCCACGCATGACTGTATCTTTGATTTCTCCTCCGGGTAAAACACATCCGCTTTTGGCAACTATCACTTTCATCTTCTTTTCGAGGTTGTCGGCTCCACAGATTATTTGGAGTATGTCTCCTTTGACATCGACTTTGCAAACGTGCAGATGGTCGGAGTCAGGGTGATCGAAAACGTCGAGTATTTGACCGACAACTAAATTCGGTGTGTTATATTCTTCGAGGCTTTCGACGTTTACTCCGGCATCGGTTATCTTTAGTGCAAGTTCTTTTAGATTTTCGTCACTGATATCGACATAGTCGTTCAACCAGTTGGTACTTATGCGCATCATATTTATACATCCTTTCTATCGGCATCGTTTCTCAGATCGTTAGTATAGAACGTCCTGATGTCCGTAATTCCGTATTTGAGCATGGCAAGTCTTTCGATTCCAAATCCAAAAGCGAAGCCACTCATCGTATCGGGGTCATATCCACAGTTGGTTAAAACTTTAGGATGAACCATGCCGGCTCCCCCAACTGTGATCCATCCGGTATTTTTGCAAATAGGACAGCCTTTCCCTCCACAGTTAAAGCAGCTTACATCGAGTTCGACACTCGGTTCTGTAAATGGGTAGAATGAACTTCTGAATCTCGTGTCGACGGATTCCCCGAAGAGGTGTTTTGCGATGATATCCCAGGTTCCTTTCAAATCGGCTAAGCTGATGTCTTTATCGATGAGCAATCCTTCCATTTGTGTGAATTGATGTGAGTGAGAAGCATCGTCGTCATCGCGGCGATAAGTCTTGCCGGGACAAATGATACGAATTGGAGTTTTTTCTTCGTTTGCGAGCATCGTTCTTATTTGAACGGGACTCGTTTGGCTTCTAAGTAGAAGCTCGTCGTCTTTGGTATAAAACGTGTCCTGTGCATCGCGAGCGGGATGTCCTTTGGGCAGGTTTAGAAGTTCGAAATTGTAAAGGTCTCTTTCGACTTCTGGTCCTTCGACGACATCATAACCCATACTGATGAAGAGTTCTTCTAGGTTTTCTATCATTCCTTCAAGAATGCTGGGACTTCCGCATTTGATGAGTGTTCCCGGTAAAGTGACATCGATACGTTCGTGAGCGAGCTTTCCGTTCATGATTTTGTCTTCGATTTCGCGATTTTTTTCTTCTATTTTGTTTTCTGCTGTATTTTTGAGAATGTTGAGTTCTTTACCAAATTCGCGCTTTTCATCGGGAGTCATGTCGCGCAGCAAAGCAGATAATTCGGTTATCTTTCCCTTTTTTCCCAAATATTTAGTTTTAATTTCGGCTAGGCTGTTCAAGTTATCCACTTGAGCAAGGTCTTCGGTGAGTTCTTTTTGGATTTGCATGTTTTTGTCTTTCATATAAATTTTCCTTTCCATTAAAAAAATTCCAGACTAAGGGACGAACTTGGAGTCCGCGGTACCACCCTAATTCCAGAAAATCTAGCTCTCTTTGTAGGTTAACGCCCCACTTACGTTTTGCTCGTGTGAGTGAATTTTGTCAAAATGTGGTTGCTTGCGAACACTTCCAGCCTAGGTGTTCCTCTCTCTTTTAAGTCCGACATTTCGACTACTGAATCTCACAGTCTCGGCAAATGACAAGGGTATTGTAACATATTCATGAGAATATTTCAAATTTTTTGCTCCAAAGTTCTGTGTGAACATTTATTTTTTATTAGATTGTTCTTCTTTCTCTTTGTGTTTTTGCTCCAATTCGGCGCATTTGTCTTTGACTTTGAAAGTTTTGGCAGTAAGTTTTTGGTAGTAGTCGGTGAGAAAGTTAATTTTGCCATAACGATAGTAGTAATCGTCGAGCTTGAAGTCATCGATTTTGGATGTGACGTCTTTGCTGCATGTTTCAGCTTCTTCGAGGGTTTTGTAGTTTGGGTTATAGGTCATATAATAAAAGTGTTCGTCCACGTAATTTATAGATTCGATATCTTCTCCTAAAAAGTAGTAGACTCCTTCTGTCATGGCGAAATAGTCCGAATTATAAGATTGATCGATTTTAAGAACTGTAGATAGATTGAGTCCTCCCGTGCGATATTCGATCGTTTCGACATTTTTTATATTTGTTCGAGCATATATATTGAATTCTGGATTGCCAATTTTTTCTATTTCGAATTCGTATTCGTCCGAATCTGATTTATGAACGAGAATATCGAGATAGAAGCTTTCGCCGTCAATTTCGTAAGTGAGAGATGTTATGTCCCTGTCTGATAAGAAAGATTTCAAATCTTCTTTTATATTGGCAACATAGAAACCACGAGTATTGGTATCTCCCTTTTTGGCTTCGTAAGCAATATCTGTTTTCTTTTCTAATTCTTTAGCGGCCGTGTCTATTCGTTCGATGTACAGTTTGAGTGCAAAGTTGGCTGTGAGTGATGCAACGACGAGAAGAACGATCAGAATTATACGTTTTTTTTCGATGTATTTAATCCTTTTGCTCATAATACTTGACCTCTCAATTTAAGTATATTCTACCATAGTTATTTTATTATTTAAAGAAGAAAAAAGTGTAGAAGAGAAAATCTTGGTATTCGACTTAAGATGATGGTTCTTTTTTTCTTAAATAGAAAATTGTTAAAAGAAAATATTTGGCTAAAAATTTGAGTACAGGCTTGGAGCGATTGTCGTTTTGAGTTGCAAGGGTTGACCAAATGCGATTTTGATGTATAATGACAATGAGAGGAACAATTCAGCATTTTTGTTGTGAAGGAGGTAAGTATGTATATCATTGGAATTATAATAGAAGAAATCAAATTCTTCTTCTATCGTCTATGGGAGTCATCGGATTCATATTATAGATGAAATGTGGTAGAATTTAGAACTTATGTAAAAAAGTGTGACTTGTTGGGTGTTTAAGTAGCACTTTTTTACTTTATTTTGAATCTAATATGGGTTATAATCTATATGATAGTAGAGGATGTACCATGGTAAAGAAAAGTGTTTTGATGGCAGTCGTGTTAGGTTGGATTCTTTTAGGAATGATGTGTGGTTGTTCAATAGAGGAATTTTTATATGGTCACGAACAGATTGTTCAGTCTTTTGCTTTGGATAGTATTCCCGAGTATGATGGAGCATCTTATGTCGTAATAGACGATAATGAACCATCATTTGATGATGACGATAAGAGTGCTGGTGTATTCGAAGTATACGGTCCTTTTGATGATCTCGGGCGCTGTACTTATGCTTTTGCAAAGATCGGATTGGAAACTATGCCCGAAGAAGAGCGCGGAAGTATCGGACAGATAAAGCCGACTGGGTGGCATACAGTCAAGTATGATATAGTCAGTGGGAAGTATCTTTACAATAGGTGTCATTTGATCGGTTATCAGTTGACCGGTGAGAATGCGAATGAACAGAATTTAATTACTTGTACAAGACAGACAAATGTCGGGCCGATGTTGGAGTTTGAGAATATGGTGGCCGAGTATGTAAAAGAAACTGGCAATCATGTCCTGTATAGATCAACCCCTATTTTTGATGGTAATAATTTGTTGGCAAGTGGCATTCATATGGAGGGATATTCAGTTGAAGATTTTGGAGATGGCATAAAATTTAATGTATATGTTTATAACGTACAGGATGGAATAGCAATAGACTATGCGACTGGGGATAGCAGGTTGGAAGAGTAAGAGGTTAATAAAATGCTTTGGGAAGTCATATTTAAGAAGAGGAATGATTTTCCCAAAATATAGAATTGTCCTAATAATTTTGAACTGTAAAGTATTTAGACAGCTTTTTTGATCAAATAGTAATGGCAATCGTTACTTGTTTGTAAGCATTTAAAAACTCACAACTAGTGAGTTTTAATCATTTAAGGAATAAGAAGTTTTTGTCCTATCGATAATATATTGGAAGTTAAGTTGTTGATATCTTTTATTTTTTCAACAGTCGTTCCATGGCTCATAGCTATAGCATATAAGTTGTCGCCAGGTTTTACTGTATATGTTTCATAGGCAGTTTCTGTAGGAATGATGAGCACTCTTCCTATCGTGAGTGTGTTTGAAGTCATGTTGTTAGCTGCTTTTATGGCAGTTACTGTTGTTCCATAGGTTCTGGCAATAGAGTATAAAGTGTCGCCCGCTTTGACGGTGTGTGTTGTTTCTCCTTGCGATGGTGTTTGTTTTTTAATTTTCAGTCTTTGCCCAATCGAAAGTGCGGTCGATGTTAGATTGTTGAGTATTTTTAGTTCATCTACTGTCATACCGTATTTATTTGCAATAGCATAAAGTGTGTCACCACGTTTGACGGTGTAGTAGTTGGTATCGTCCACTGGTAGGATTACAGGTGGTTCTTCTATAGTCGATGTAAGTTTTAAGGTTTGACCTATTGTGAGAGCATTTGAACTTAAATTGTTTAGTTTTTTAAGTTCATCGACGGTGAGGCCGTTGTTTTTAGCAATGTTCCATAGAGTATCTCCAGCTTTGACAACGTAATATTCGTTTGTACTACCCATTGGCGGTGTATACGGTAAATTTTTATATTCCATTACTGCTCGAACGACTGCTTCTGCATAATCTTTGTAATTAGCTTTTAGCTTCGCTGCATCTGCAGCATTGTCTAAAAAACCATATTCTACGATTACTGCCTCTGTGTTGGGAGTTTCTCTTAGGACGTAGTAGTAATCTTTAGAAGGATTGCTGGGCAGGCGTCTTTGGTAATTCTTTCTAATGAGTTGTCCTTCTTGGGCTAGATTATTTAGAATCTTTTGAGAAAGAGCATCGCTGTTGCGGAGGGCATAGATTACTTCCGCGCCTTCACCACCTGGCGATAGTCAATGTGTAGTTTTTAATTTTCTTTTTTAACATACGCATTTAAATATGCATTCCAATAATTTTTAATCATTTTATTATTAATTTTTTTCATACTATAATCAATTACCTTTTTTTCTTTATCAATTCTTTGTTCAAAATCTTTAATTGCTTCTCTCAATTTTTTATCATTAACTTTCTTCTTCATTTTTAATTTAATATCTAAAAATGTCAATTCAATTCCAAAGGTTATTTCATATAGCCCTTTAATGTCTTTTTCTAAACTTATTTTATTTGGAGTAACAAAAATCCACGAAATATCTATTGTGTTCTTTTTCTTTAATGCATTATCACCAATAGTTTTTAAATACCCCCTTATAGCTTCTATACATTCTTTTGGATTTTTATATCTTTTAATACATCCTTCTATTTGTAAAAGATAAAAATAGTAGGTTTGCATTTCAGAACAAAAGTAATAAAATAGTTCATCCAATTTATTTTTATAATCTATATATGCTACTACTATTGATACAAAACAACCTGTTACTAAATTAATCAAAATTGTTTCTATAAAATTATTCGATACTTGATTTGCCATTAATAATATTAACACAAGTATTAATATTATTGAAATTATACTTAAAACTCTTATTGCATCCCTGTTATTTTTCATTCATTACCTCCAAATACTTCATACAAGTAGTTTA
>CAZKKM010000035.1:0-15111 GCA_964553435.1 uncultured Muribaculaceae bacterium
AAGAAACGACTCTTTTCTTCTGGGGATTAGTGTGATCTAATACCCCTCCTTCGAGCATGTGTTTGGATAGTTTCATAACTTTTTCTCCGTTCTTCTATTATCTTAATTTTATGATCAATTCACTTTAAATGCAAGTTATTTTGAGTGTGTTTACGCATAGAAAAAAAGGTTTTACACCCTTTATATGACGAATGCGATCAGATTGTTTGCTCCTTTGTTGACGATTTTTGTGATGGTCGAGCCAAGTTTGAAACGTGTCGTTTCCGGCATGAGGGAAAGTTTTCCCTGAATGCCCTCTTTGACTATCACGTCCAGGCTGCGGCCGAATATCTCGCTTTTCCAGATGGATGATGGATCGGTCTCGTAGTCTTTCATCAAGTAGTTGATGAGTTCTTTACTTTGAAGTTCGCTTCCAATTATCGGTTCGAAGGTACTTTCGACGTCGACTTTTATCAGATGAATGGAACTGGCGACGGCTTTAAGTTTGACACCGTATTTATTTCCCTGTTTGATGATTTCCGGTGTTTCGAGTTTCATGTCTTTGAGCTCCGGATACATGATGCCGTATCCTGTGCTTCGTGCCATTTTGAGTGCGTCTTTGATTTGTAATGTCTCGCTTGCCCCTGAACTCATATTGACGAACATCTTCAAGATTCCGGCTTTAGATAATGAAATGTCACCCATGATCGATTTTAGAGTTTGTTTGTAAAGGTCGTTCGTCGCTTCCAACTTGAGAGTGACTATGCCTTCGGCCGCGTCGAGTTCACTCATGTACGATTTGTCGATGTATTTTGTTTCGGCGAAGTGACCGAGAATGGCATCGATGTCTTTTATTTTGTCGACCTCCATGACAGATTCGCGAATTTTATCCAAGAATTCGGCCTTAATCTCGTGAGTATTGTCGAGGACATGTATCCATTCGGGGATGCTTACGTTTACGTCCAAGACCGGAAATTCCATGAGTGCAGTCTTGAGTATTTCCATTATTTCGTTTTCGCTCATCGTTTCGACACTTATCGGAAGTACGGGTACTTCGTATTTCTCGGCGATCTCGTTGGACATGCGAACCGTGTCGGTGTTAGTCGGATGAGTGGTGTTCATGACGACGATGAATGGCTTGCCCAAATATTTGAGTTCACTTATCACTCGTTCTTCGGCACTTATATATTCGGCCCGGGGAATTTCACCGAAGGAACCGTCTGTCGTAACGACAATTCCGATGGTCGCGTGGTCTTTGATGACTTTTTCTGTACCGATTTCGGCTGCTTCGACAAACGGTATTTCCTCCGGTGTCCAAGGTGTCTTGACCATGCGAGGATTGCCCATCTCATCGTCGTAGCCCGAAGCGGCTGGGATGACATAGCCCACACAATCGATGAGTTTGATATTCGTCGTAAATTCTCCCACTTCGATGGTGGCACCGTTCGAAGGAACGAACTTAGGTTCAGTTGTCATGATAGTTTTGCCTTGAGCACTCTGAGGGATCTCATCGAGACAATGTTTCTTTTCGTACTCATCTTTTATGTTGGGAACGACCAATTGTTCGATAAAGCGCTTGATGAAAGTCGATTTACCGGTTCTGACTGCTCCCACTACTCCTAAATAGATTTCGCCATTACTGCGTTTAGCAATGGATTTGAATATTTGTGTTTTCTCCATAAATACTATCCTTTCAATTAAGTCTATTATTTTATGGAGGTTTTATGCCAAGAAAAAACGAAGTCGGTCGATTTGTACTTCGTTTAAGTTTTATTTATGAGATCATGTATGAACTCGGAGTCGGCATCGACACATTTCGCTTCTTCATCATCTTTCCTCACATATACAGCCTCACCGTTCAAGATGATATCGTATTTTAGAGTGTTCGATGAGGACAGGGTATATTTTGGACTTTCTTTTAGATGAACGGTTGTAAACTCGAGATTTTCCAAAATACTCTTCAGGTGAGAAACGTCATCTTGAGTGTTGATGTATCTTTCAAAGCCATCTTCTGTGGATGTCAAAAGAAAGTAATCCTTGTCGTTCGTGATATTTCCGCCTTCGAAGACGGGAATGGCATCGCCTGTGAATTTTGAGGCTGGTGCGATCGAACATTTGGCGAAATCTTTGATGCGGGCGAGAAATTCTCGAACATCGCGATAAGTTTGATTAGAGTATATCGTCTTCGTCGCATTGGCACCGAGGACATCGAGTCCCAGCTTCTTTCCTATATATAGAGCTCTATAGAGATGATATTTTTGGGTGACGACGAGAACTTTTTGGGCTCCGAAGATGTGACGGGCTCTATATAGACTATCGTATGTGGAAATGCCGGCATGGTCCATGAAGATGTCGTTCGAAGGCACTCCTTCGGCGGTCATGTAATTCTTCATGGCATTTACTTCGTCGTGGTTCTCGTTCATATGATCGCCAGAGACGAGGATTTTGATCGTGGGATTTTCTACGTATAGTTCGATGGCTTTGTCGAGTCTCTCTTTGAGCATCGGGCTGGGTTCTCCACCTGGATAGATGCCCGCGCCTAAGACGAGAATGTAGTCGATGTTCGAAGTGTCATCTTGATCGATTTGATCGACAATGTACATAGAGGTACTCATACGCACGTAGGTATCTATTCCGATGAGCACGAGTGCACCTGAGACGATCAGTATCAAAAATGCGCTTAGTATTTTCTTGAGCTTTTTCATAACTAGCCTATTTCGAATCGATTATGATGTTGATAGGTCCATCGTGATGTGCGGTTATTTGCATATCTTCTCCGAAGATACCCGTTTCTGTGTGAACGTATTTTTCGAGCTCCGCATTGAATTGTTCATATAAGTTTTTGGCTTCTTTTCCGCCCATGGCTTTGATGTAACTTGGCCGATTTCCTTTCGAGGCATCGGCATATAGAGTGAACTGACTGATCGATAGAATCGAACCTGAAACGTCGAGAACACTTTTGTTCATAACTCCCGATTCGTCATCGAAAATGCGCAGATTGGCACATTTTTTGGCTAGGTATTCTATTTCTTTTTGTCCGTCACCTTCTGTAAAACAGGAAAGAACGAGAAGACCTCGATCACATTTTCCTGTAATTTTTCCGTCAACAGCGACAGAGGCATTTTTAACTCTACTTATCAATACACGCATCAGGCAATCTCTCTTTCTACGCGATCGACAAAGGGCAGTCTTTCGAGCTCGAGCATGAGCAACCTGAGGGCTTCTTTGTCGGAGACGCGAACTACCAAACGGTAGTCATTGTGGGTATCGTGTTCTACGGTGTCGACCGAGTCGATTTTTACATTTTTTTGTGAGCATGTCGTGACCAAATTCAAAAGATCGTTTTTGTCGGAATTGCCGAAAATATGAAGACCGGATGTATAAAGTTCCGATGGGGTTTCGGCCCAAAAGACGTCGATAAAACGCGATTTCATGTTGGCGACATTTACACAATTGGCTTTGTGAACGACTATCCCCTCACCTTTCGTGATATATCCTATGATGTCGTCGCCATAAACAGGTTTGCAGCAGTTGGCCGTGGTCACGAGGATATTGTCACAACCTGGGACCATTATGTCGTTTTTATTCTCTTTGACTTTTTTAGGTTTGGCCACAAGTTTTTCGAGAATGAGATCGGAGACGTCGTGTTTGTCTTCGGTCAAGAGACTCAGCACGTAATTGGCCGTATAGCGAAGTGAACCGACACTAAGTTTCAGTTCTTCAAAATCTTTGAGCTTCAACGTTTTGACTAGTTTGGCGATGTTTTCTTCGTTTAAGATTTCGTTATAATTCCAATGACGACGTTTGATTTCTTTAGCAAGCAGTTCTTCTCCACGTTCGATGAATTCTTCGCGATCTTTCTTACTGAAGAAGGCTTTTATTTTGTTTTTGGCTTGCGAAGTGACCGTAAATGCGAGCCAGTCTTTATTTGGAGTCGAGTTTTCGTTCGTCATGATGCGGACGATATCGTTGTTTTTGAGTTTCGTATCGACAGGCACTATCTGATCATTGACGATAGCTCCCACCAAGGTGTCACCTACGTGTGAATGGATGCGATAAGCGAAGTCGACTGGAGTAGCTCCTTCCGGAAGTTCGAGAACGTCTCCTTTCGGTGTGAAGACATAAATCATTTTAGTCAAGAACACTTCTTTGAATTCTCTGATGGCCGCGTCGTCACTCTTGGCGAGTTCCATCGAATCGCGGAAGAGTTCGAGTTTTTGTTCCATTAGTTTTTGAATAGCCTTCGTCCCGTGTTCTTTATAAGACCAGTGAGATGCAATTCCACATTCGGCTATTTCGTCCATCTCTTCTGTTCGTATTTGAATTTCAAAAACTTTACCGTTCGGTCCTATTACACCTGTATGCAAACTTTGATACATGTTCTCTTTCGGCTGAGCAATGTAATCTTTAAATCTCTTTGGTATAGGTCTAAATTTTGAATGAATGAGACCAATGGCCAAGTAACATTCGGCTTCTTTTTCGACGATTATACGTAAAGCAAGAATGTCATATATTTCACTCCAACGTTTTCCTTTGGCAAGTTTGGTGTAAAGGCTATGTACACTCTTGACACGGCCTTTAATACGAAACTGAATGTTATGTTCGGCCATGATGTTGGACAGTGTAGCCTTCATTTCGTCGATGTAACCTTGGAGTTCCTCATAATCGGAATCTAGATTCTCGAGTATTTCTTTGTAGATGTCAGGTTTCAAATATTTTAAACAAAGATCTTCCAGTTCGCTTTTGATGTAGTTGATGCCGAGTCGATGGGCAATTGGAATCAGAACACTTTCTGTTTCTATACACTTATTTTTTTGTTCTTTGGTAGGTTCTGTGTATACTTCACGTAAACTGTCAAGACGGCAAGCGAGTTTGATGATTATAACTCGAACGTCGGTAGACAGACCGACCAACACTTTCCGAAAGTAGATGGCACTCGCTTCATCGGTATCCTTGAGTTTGAGGCCGTTAATCTTGTATAAACTTTCCACTATGGTTCCGATCTCTTCGCCGAAGTCGCGAGTTATGTCCTCGCAAGTGATGTGATCTACTTGTTGAGGTAACCACTCGACGAGGGAGGCGACGAGCGAAATGTAATCGGCATGCAGTTCTGTTAGAATCAGGGTCGTGCGCAAGGTATGCAAAAAATAAGGATTCCCTTTGATGTCTTGGGCCTCATCTATATGTGCTTCTGCATACTCAATAGAAGAGGAAATAGCTTTTATTCCCTCTTCGTTTATATATGTGGCGACGTTTTCTAAAAGTTCGTTTTTCAATTTATCTATCATTTTTTTTATTCACTCTTTCGTTCTATCATAGGTAATCGTCTTCTTCGCGGGTTCGCTTTCCTTTGCTCATGAGGTCTTGGACGTACAATTCTAGTTCGCGATTGGGAACAGTCATGATGTCGTTCACTATTTCGCCAAGGGTCAGATTTTTCTTTTTGCACCACATATTGTTTTTGAGATAATTCCATACGTCTGCTTTTTGAACGTACCCGATCCCGCGACGAGTCAGGTCTTTGACTTTGCTCTTTAAGGCCGGTTCAACTTTCTTATATAGTTCTTCTTGACTAGTAAATCCGTCCATAGTTAATCACCATATTAAGTATACAATAAATGAGATAAAAATACCAGCGATGCGATAAACAGGTTGACAAAAGAATGACTTAAACATATGAAATGATAGTTAGACTATACGACCCATTTGTATCTTTCTTTATAAGCGGCCATGAATTTATAATCTTTTAAATCATTTTGTATTCTTCCTATAACTATTCCAGGAACTACGTTTTGCGTTTTGGCAAACTGCTTTATAGTTTCGATATCGAAATTATTTTTTGCTAAAAAAGCATTATAATCATCTAAATTTATCAAAGTATCTCTAGCAAACAAGTCCGCTCTTTTTTCGCTTTCGCTATCTATAAAAGAATAATCGATATATTGATTACTGAAATCGTCGTTTAATAGATGGCCTATTTCGTGAAATAGAGTAAACCAAAAAATGTCCGAAAACGATTGTCTAATCGTCATACATAATGAGACGGTGTCGCCTCTTTTTTGTATATAACCTTGTACAGGTGCACCTGTGAAGTGTTTGACTATTTCGAATACAACTCCACACTCTTTAAATATTTCTTTTAGTTTGCTCATCATCAAATTTGGCTCTAAAAACATGGTACTTTTAATTTCATCGTATTTCGATTTTAATTTTTCAACATCAAATTCTTCAGATATTTTCTCTTGCTCAGTCAAATATTCACAAATCTTTTGCCATGCATAGAGAACATTTATATTTACTCTATTCTTTTTTGAGCCTCTAAAGGCGACTTGTTGCAATGGTAAATTTGGTATTGAGGTAAGATCATTTACGTTTAAAAATTTACGCAAATTCAATACTTTTAATGACTTATTCAGATTTCGCTCTAATATATCGATGTCTTCACAGTATTTGACGACGTCTTTTAATTCATCTAAAACGTTCAGTTCTTTTTCTTCAATACAATTGAGCTTTTCTATTTCTAAAATTTCATTATCATAATTGAACTGTAGGTTAATCCAAAAACTTGCAGGTATTCCAAAGACATATTCCAAAGAGTTGGCAAATTTTGTAGAAATTGCCTTTTTCCCGTTCAACACTTCGCTCACATGTTTGGCAGAATAACCCGTTCTTATAGCCAGCTCTTCTTGAGACATGCGATTATCTTCCAGAAGTTCTTTTAACGTTTCCCCAGGGTGTATTATCAAATCAGGGGATAAGCCAATTAATCTTTTCTTCATGATAGTCAACCACTCCTTTTATATTAATATTTTTACATTCTTTTAAATTGATGTCATTTACTTCTTCGACTAATGGTTCTACTATTAATCTATAATTCTTATTAAGATTTATGCTATACAATTTATTTAAGTTTCCTGTCAGCAAATGTGGTTTTCCCAATCCACATTCTAGGTATGTTTTAAAATTGGGAAAAGCTATCAATTCATCGAATCTCTTTTTTATCATTTGAGCCATTTCTAGTCCGACTTTTTTGATCAATTTGTTTGGATCAGAAAGTATTTTTTCTAACCTTTTATTATGAACTTCAAGATTCAAATAAATTTCCTCCTTTCGCTTTATTACCTAACAGGTAATAAAATTATACTACAAGGAAGTATCAATAGCAAGTTCACTTTATCATTTTCTATTACGAATGTTTGTAATACTCTTGAAGATGAGTACATATGATTATTATAATATGAAGAAAAGTCTATTTTTTAAAAGTGCTTTCATTTTATTAGTCGGATCTCTAGTCACCAAAGCTATGGGTTTTTTGATTAGAATCGTCTTTACGAGGACGGTCGGTCCAGAGGGTATTAATCTTTACAGTTTGGTCATGCCCACCTACTCTCTTTTGATAGCATTGACTCAGCTCGGGTTACCGATGGCTATAAGCACGTTAGTCGCTAGAGGAAATAAAAGAGGAAAAAAGATCGTCATGTCGGTCGTGCCAATCGCTTTATTGCTCAATTTGATTATGATGGTAGTAGTCATCTCATCTTCTAAGTATATCGCCGTCTATTTGTTGGATGAACCCAATGCCCAAGCTCCAATCATGGCGATGGCTTTCATCTTACCGTTCATATCGATTTCGAGCATATTGAGAGGTTACTTTTTCGGCAAACAAAGGATGCTTCCTCATACGATTTCGAACATCATCGAACAAGTCGCTCGCTTCACGATCATCGTCGTTTTTTTGCCTTCTTTGGTACGAGAAAATCCGATGTACGGGGTGTGTGGGTTCATTTTACTTTCGATAATAAGCGAATTCATTTCGATAGTGATATTTTTGCTATATTTACCTAAGAATTTTAAGATCGGGAAAGAAGATTTGAAACCTGACTTGAAGACGACAAAAGAAATCATGGATTTATGTCTTCCGACAGTGAGCGGACGTATCATCGGGAATGTGGCTTACTTTTTTGAGCCGATTATCTTGACTTTCGTTCTCAAGCATGTCGGTTATTCGAATCAGTTTATCGTCAGTGAATACGGTATTTACAACGCATATGTCGTTCCGATGCTCATGATGCCGTCATTCATCATCCAAGCGGTCAGTACGGCCTTAGTACCTGAAGTGAGCAAGTCTTACGAATTGAGAGATAACTACAACATAAAAAGAAGACTAAAACAGTCTTTGAATTTATCTTTGATTTTGGGTTTGATTTCAAATACGATAGTCTTTTTGTTTCCGGAATTTTTGTTAGATCTCATCTATGGAACGACGGAGGGTGTATCTTACATAAGAATATTAGCTGGATTCTTCATATTATACAATTTGGAAGGTCCACTTTCGGGTACTTTGCAAGCATTGGGAAGAACAGACTTGGCTTTTCGTTCGGCAACTTGTGGTATAATCATCAAGACCATTTCCTTAACTTTATTTAGTTTTCTCGGTATAGGCCTATACGGATTGGTCATCGGAGAAATTTTGGATATTCTCACCATCATCATTTTGAACTTTTGGAATTTGAAAAAAGTCTTGAAGTGATCATCAGTGCAAAGGAGTATCTTTCAATTGGAAAGATCTGTCTTCGTTTATTTGGTTTTTTCCATCGGAAGCAGCAATATGTGCTTCGTCGAGAGTCTCGTCATCGAAATCGGAATAATTTGCAGGAGGATAACAAGTTTTCATGATGGCATCGGTGTAGATGTCCAGTTCGACTGTAGCTTCGATGGCCACCCAAGCATTCAAGATGGAAATTCTCTTTTCAAAAATTTCTTTAAATACTTTCATGGCAAAGCCTGTTCTCTTCGTGTGACCAGAAGAGATATCTGCGATGAGTTCATCTATCATCGAAGAATAACTTCTTTGTGGTGTCGAGAAAACTTTTTCGAATTGTTCTTTTGAAAGTGAGCGAATAATGAGACAGAAATCTGGACGAGAATGAAGGAATTCGAGCAAATCGTTTCCCGATAAAGAAGTGTGAATGTGGGTGTTTACAAAATTTTCGAGCAAACATTTGACTTTATCTTTATCATGATTGCAAGAGTAGGATGAGATGACTTTTATTATCATATTGGCTATGTCGAGGTGCGATTCATCATATGGAAGGCGCGAAAGAAAAAGAAAAGCTGCTGTGAGTGTCGGCAAATCCCATTCGCTTGGTTTATCGTGGACTGCGATGAATTTTTTTTCGAGGGCACAAAAATCGACATCAGCAAAAATACTCAAATCGACGTGGGATATGATGCGATTTATGTAAGTGTAATCTTTTTTGGCATCGAGGCACATTTCTACATTTTCGATCGTTATTTTGTGGTGCAAATAGAGAAAAAAGATGTCACTTTGATGTCCAACTTCGAGCACCCTAGAGATGAGATGTTCTCGAGGTGAGGCATCATTTACGATGAGTGCCAATAAGCCGTTATTAGAAAATCTCGGTATCGCCTCTTTGGGTACTTCGACATGTGAAAGAACGGGATCTGTTCCATTCGGTTCGTCAGAATAGACGATATTAGTGTAATTGATGAGAAAGTCGCGGAGGGCTCGAAAATTGTCATTTTTTTCAAAAATTTTTCTGATTCCAAGATAGTTCAATGTTTCTTTTGGCATAGATTATTCCTCTTTTCATGAGGATTATTATATCAACAAATATATTTGAAAACAAGATATGTTTTTTGAGGACCATCGAACATATGCATCTTTTGCGAAGTGTAAAGTAATTTGTAATAAAGAAAGAACTTTGTTATAATTTAAATAGAATGGATGGTAAATTGATGAAAAATGAAGATATTTATTTGACGATGAGTGATATTGCTCGTCCTCTTTTGGAGAATTTTTCGTATCCTTATGAGGTTCTTCCTCATATAAAAGAATACATTTTGGAGTTGGGAAATACGTTGAGTGAAGAGTATATCTTACGAGGTGAGAATGTATGGATACACAAAAGTGCCCGCGTAGATGAAACTGCTCATATTGATGGTCCAGCCATCATAGGAGAAGAGAGTGAAATTAGACACTGCGCTTTCGTTCGTGGGTCGGTCATCATAGGTAAACGATGTGTGCTAGGCAACTCTTGTGAAATTAAAAATTCGATTTTGATGGACGATGTACAAGTTCCTCACTTCAACTATGTTGGTGACTCGATATTCGGCAATCACGCCCATACGGGTGCCGGCGTCATCGTATCCAATTTGAAAAGCGACAAGACGAATGTGACAATCAAATATGGAGAAGAACGAGTCGAGACGGGACTGCGCAAAGTCGGAGCATTCTTGGGAGACAATGTGGAAGTCGGTTGCAACTCTGTTTTGAATCCGGGTACAATCATCGGCCCGAATTCGCGCGTGTATCCCCTCACCTCGGTGAGAGGGTACGTGCCACCAGACAGCATAGCTAAAAAGACAAACGAAATAGTCACAAGAAAGGACGTGTAATCGTGGGAAAATTGTTTGGAACAGACGGTGTACGAGGAATAGTCAGTACCGAATTGGATGCCGAACTGGCTCTTAGAATCGGGGCAGCCACTGCACGAGTATTGAGGAAAAAAAGAAATCACCGATTAAAATTCTTGATCGGAGCCGACACAAGAGCTTCAAAGGATGTCTTGCTTCACGCTCTTGTCGCCGGGATATTATCCGAGGATGCCGATGTAATAGATGCCGGCATCATCCCTACCCCAGCCATCTCTCATTTGATAAAAATGTACAATGCCGACGGTGGCTTCGTCATATCGGCCAGTCACAATCCGAGTGAATACAACGGGATAAAAGTCTTCAACGAGATGGGAAGAAAACTTCCCGATGAGGTCGAAGAGGAAATCGAAAAATTCATTTTAGAATCTTTCTCACTTTCCAAAGATGTGAACAAAGTGGGAACTTACAAATACGAAGAGAAAGCAAAGGAAAAATATGTCGACTTTCTACTTTCTACTTTGGACGTCAAGTTAGACCATATGTGGATCGGTGTGGATGCCGCCAACGGAGCAGCTTATGAAACAGTACGTCTATTACTCGACAAGTTGGGATTCGAATATATGATTTTCAACGATATACCCGATGGATACAACATAAACGACAATGCCGGTTCCACTCACATCGAAGGATTGTGCGAAGCGGTCAAAAGAAATAATTTGGTCTGTGGTATCGCTTTCGATGGCGATGCCGATCGGTGTCTATTTGTCGATGAAAACGGCGAAGTCGTCGATGGTGACAAGATAATTGCTATCTATGCGAACTACTTGAAAGAAAAAGGACAACTTACGAACGATGCCGTCGTCGGTACCGTGATGTCCAACATGGGTCTATCCGAGTTTTGTCGTAAGAACGATATACATTTCGAAGCAACCAAAGTTGGAGATCGGTATGTACTCGAAAATATGTTGGAAAATGGTTATATAATCGGCGGAGAACAAAGTGGACACATCATTTTCTCGGAGTATGCCAACACAGGAGATGGCGAACTGACTGCCTTGCAGATACTCAAAGTTATGTCCGAAAGCAAAAAGAAGCTCTCCGAATTGGCATCGATTATGACAAAATATCCCCAGGTACTAGAAAACGTAAAAGTTACACGCGATGGAAAAGATAAGTATGCGATCGATGTGGATATAGCCGCAAAAATCGCTTCGTTAGAAAAGCAACTTGGTATGAGAGGAAGAATTCTCGTTCGTCCTTCTGGCACAGAAAATTTGATAAGAGTGATGGTCGAAGGACAAGATGAAGCAGAAATAAGAGAATGCTGTCATAGTCTTGCCCAACTTATAAAAGAAAAATATGGCTTATGAAAATCGGATAAATCTCCGATTTTTTTAGGCTTTTGAATCGCCTTGCGGCTCAGCTGGTTTTATATTGAAAGGCTTGTCTGGTTGTGGAACCATAGCTTGTTCGTATGTCAAATCTTGGTCGGCGGTAGGCGCTTCTCTTAACATCATAGATATACCGTAGACGTCGATGGCAAGTGTGCACTCGTTTTTAATCCACGAATCCAATATGGATTCACAATGTTTTTTGAGTTCTGGAAATACTTGGAAGGCCAAACTCAAATTTCTAGCATCTCCTTGGGCTATATCATTTACCATATCGGTGATAAATATATTATAATTATAAGTTGATGTATAATTGAAGCATCTTTCAAACCCCCTCTTATCCTTAGCTTTTAGAGATAGAAAGATAGAACAAAAAGTGGAATCTTTTTTCAAAAGATGAATAAAAGATAGGCCTTTATATTTATAAATAACAGGTGCAATGAGATCGACCAATTCATCAATAGTCCTAGAAGAAATATATGCTCTACCTAACAAAGTGATCATTCTGGATACTTTATTCGCCAGACTAAACAAATTTAACTTCTCTAAAGAGAATATCTCCAGATTGAGTAGATGTGCTCTATAGGCTTTTGTGATATCATGATCATCTCCTACATCAAGCAATAGCTTGTTGACACGCGAATATAGGGCATCACAAGGTTCAATTCCATTGTAGATGAGGTATAGAGCCTCTCGGTAATCGTCGATGCTGGCAATATACTCCTCTGAGACGGTCATAAAAAAAACGCTTCTTTGCGTTTTTATTGCAATGCTGCTACTAGCTCGGCCTTTTTCATCGTGGTGTATCCTTCGATACCTTTTTCTTTGGCCAATTCTTTGAGTTCGGCAACAGTCATTTTAGAAATGTCGTTTGTTGCTTCCTCGGAAACATTTTTTTCTTCTTTTGCTTCGTTCTTTTTAGCTTCTCTTTTTGGAGCCTCTACCTTTGGGGCTTTGCTGACTTTACCATTCAAAGCATCTTTGGCCATTTCCACGTATGAAGTGAAGAGTGCCGGATTGTCGATGGCAATTTCGGAAAGCATCTTTCTGTTGACTTCGATACCAGCTTTGTTGAGTCCATCTATGAACTTAGAATAGCTAATGTCGTTAGCACGGCAGCCAGCATTTATACGTGTAATCCACAATTTACGGAAATTGCGCTTGTTGTTTTTGCGGTCACGGTATGCATATTTTCCACTGTGGAATACTTGTTCTTGTGCAGTTTTAAACAATCTGTGTTTGCTTCCAAAATAACCTTTGGCTTGTTTTAAAACTTTTCTACGTCTGTTTTTTGCTACAGATCCACCTTTAACTCTTGTCATGATTTACCTCCCTATTAGATTACTGCTTTAAGTTTAGCACCGTTGGCTTTGCTTAAAGTTCCGGCCTTTCTACGTTTGCGGACTTGTTTACTAGAATCTTTGGCTGTTTTGTGGTTTCCGTTAGATTTTTTGTAAGTAATACTACCACTGTTCCTTACATTCAATACTTTCTTTGAAGATTTATGTGTCTTCTGCTTTGGCATGATCAATTCCTCCTTAATTCTTATCTTACCTTATTGTTTTTTCGGTGCAAGTATTATAGACATGTTGCGACCTTCTAAGACAGGTTTCTGTTCGATATCGGCGACATCTGAAAGTTCTTTAGCGAACTTGTTCAGGACGTCTGCTCCAATTTCCGTGTGGGCCATCTCGCGACCTTTGAAACGGATAGAACCTTTGACTTTATGACCTTTAATCAGATATTCACGAGCATTTTTTTTACGTGTTTCGAAATCTCCGATATCTATTTTGGCGGTAAGTCTATATTCTTTCAACTCTTTTGAATTCTCTCTCTGACGTTTTTGCTGTTCTTTGACTTTCTTTTGCTTTTCGTAGCGGTATTTATTGTAGTCCATTATTTTTCCTACAGCCGGTGTGGCATTTCCACTCATCAATACTAAATCCAGTCCGGCATAATTCGCCAATGTCAATGCATCCTCGAGTTTTTTGATTCCCATCTGTTCTCCATTCGGCCCGATGACCATAAGTTCTGCGACCTTTATCTTATCGTTGATAGGTTGCTCATCCTTTTTAAACTGTGCTATAAAAACACACCTCCATCAATAATCATATTAAAAAGGTAGATAACTATATGTATCCACCTCAAAAGCATCCTGTGATTAGTCTTCGATAGACTTCGGCTTTCGACCTATTCGCTCAACTTCACAAGGCGAATCAGGTGGATGTGGATACATCTCTTTCCTTTTTATAACAATTTATATTATACTTCTTTTTTTCTTTTTGTCAACGTCTATGCTTCGTAAACACTGACTTTTTTCTTATCACGTCCAAGACGTTCGTATCTTACGACACCTGTGACTTTAGCAAACAATGTGTGATCTTTGCCCATTCCGACATTCGTTCCAGGATAAATCTTTGTACCTCTTTGACGATATAGAATGCTTCCTGCTGTTACAGTTTGACCGTCTGATGCTTTATGTTCAATTTCATAAAATTCATAACATTTCACTCTCTTTCTACTATAATGTTTTTAGGATAATTTGTCGAAAGTTCCGTGAGAAGATTCAACATGTTATCGATGAGTTTTTTTGTAGTATCATCCTGTTCGATGATATCGATGACAACTAAACCTTCGCATACTTTGTAATCTATGGTCTTTTTGCCAAATATCAATATGGCATTGACTGTCGTCGTGACTATCGAAGATACACTCGAACAGACAATATCTTTACCATAGTTTTCGTATTCGGCATGGCCTTTTATCGTGATGTGCGTCGGTTTAACATTAACTTTAATCATAGTACCCTACTTCACTATTTTTGAAACGACTAATTTAGTATATGGTTGTCTATGACCTTGAGTTTTACGATATTTCTTTTTAGGATTGTACTTGAAGACGATTATTTTCTTTTGCTTGCCGTGTTTTTCAACTTTGCAGACAACTTTTGCACCTTTTACTGTAGGTGTTCCGACTTTACCATCTACCATGAGCACTTCGTCAAATTCGACTTCTTTACCTGCTTCGGCATCCAATTTTTCGACGTAAAGTACATCGCCTTCGGAAACATAATACTGTTTACCACCTGTTACGAATATAGCTTTCATTATTTTCCCTCCCATCATTTTTAGGACTCGCCTTCAAAAAAGGTGGCGATAAGTATCGCTCTTAAAACCTTTGAAGTGCGGTTTATAAAATAATTACAAACAAGAGTATTTTAGCAAATAAAATCGACCTTGTCAAACGTATTGATATGTTTTTTAGAGGAATCGACATGATTTGTAGTTATTTTTAAAGCAATGACATAATATTGGCAATTTTATCTGAAGATAATTTGGTACAT
>CAZKKM010000036.1:0-14678 GCA_964553435.1 uncultured Muribaculaceae bacterium
AGACACCAGAAGTTTCATAGATATGCTCTTTAATGACTTTTTAGGGTCATCTTCGCAATTCGTACATTGACTAGAATAATGTATCCCTATTCCACTTTTATTTTAACAAAACAAAAGATAAATAGTCCAGTCTTTGGACATCTACTTGCCATTTTTTATGTAAAAAAGCACTTGTTTTAAAGCTTTTTACTTTCACCTTGTTCCATTCGCACATATGGATTATCCTTTTGAAGTTTCAACTTATTCTTGTTTAAAGATAGGTAAATGAGTGGATCGGAGCTGATTTGTTTTTCGAAAGCGGCAATTCTGTAGGGATCTTTACAATACTTTTTCAATGCCCCATACAATTTCATCTTTATCTTAAATTCTTTAAAGTCAGGCAAGAATGCCAATGGAAATGCCGTTTTATAATACAAATCGTCCATCATCTTCAATATATCGATTATCTCTTTCCTCGGAAGAAAATGTTCCATATATTTTATAAAACCGGGCAAATCGTGATGAAAATAAAACCATTCCATGCTCTTTGCATCGACGAAAAAGTATTCGAATAAACTGGACAACCGAACTAACTTTTTGTATGCTCCTGGTTTCCTTTTTTTATTATACCATCTCGATGCCAATAACTCGGTGTAGCCTTCATTTAAACCGTCACCGATTCCCCAACCTTTTTTCTTCTGCTGTGAAAAACCATAATAGAACATTTTGTTCTTCTCATCATAAGTCGCACTGGCCAAATGTAAAAACTCGTGCCCTATGACATTCTTACTGGCATATTCTATTCTATTTTTTTTGACATTGTATGAACCGACATTCCCTATCAATAAAACTGCTCTTTTCTTTTTTAATATCACCGATGATAAATTGCGGTAAGCAATTTTACAATTTTCACTCGAAGTCTTCTCTTCTAATATCGAAAGATAGGGAGCTAAATCCTCTATATGCTTGTAGTTTATTTTCTCTATCAATTCCTCATTGGATTTTGTTTCGCGAAATGGATGCGAAGATATGACCCATCCCTTAGGCGAAGTGATATTTATAGTTCCTTTTATTCCTAAATAAGCGATAGTTTGTGCTACCATTATCTCGGCCAAGGCCCTTGCACCGTATATCACAATCTCTATAGCTGTATTCATTGATCACACATCCTATCTACATAATAATACATTTTAATTAAAAATGGAAGCAAATGGAACGACCTCATGCTTCCTTGTAAAAATATACTTTCAATGTGCCAATTGATGCGACATCAGTTCCTGCTGCCACACTTTGTTTGTATATGATATCCGATTTGAGTTCTATGCCTTCCAATTCGATTACATCTTCCGGTGTCAGCTCTAAAGTCTCCGTTATCAAATTGACATCTTTCAAAGCATTTTTCCAACGGTTGAACTCCTGAATCGATTTGCCGGTGAAATCGGGAACTAAAACTTTTTCGTCGTCTCCTTTTTCATCATCATCGCCTGAGGGTTTAGATGGTTTGTTTTGCTCACCTAAACCGTTATATTCGGAAACTGTAATCTGCAAATCTTTTACCGATTCGACCAACTTGCCTTGGTGCTGCGACTGTGTCAATACTTCACCATCCGGACGATTAGAACTCATAGTCTTACTCGTCACAGTGATGTTTCTTTCACTCGCCCAAGCCTTAACTTCTGCTTCGCTTTTTCCGATAAAACTGGGCATTAATTCGCGTCTTGCCTCATTATAATAAGTCTTTCCTGTCACCTGTTTTTCATAAATCTGGTTGGCATCGAAAGAGAAAGTTTTGATGAGTTCTGCTTTCTCGATTTCGAGATTGACTTTCATCAGCTTTACGATATCTTCGAGCGAATGTCTATAATATTGGAAAGTATATATATAAGATCTCATCGAATCCATGTACATCGTCAAATCGTATCCTGTCAAATAAGTTCTTTCGATAGATAAATTTGCATTCTTGTTGATTGCACCCAACAAAACTTTTTTGCCGACATTGTACAAAGATAATATTTGCGATGTCGACATGTTCGTATCTACATTGTTCGCGACATCGTCGAGTATCTTATAAAAGTCGTCCGTATTATCGATATTTTTTAGTTGCTTTACCATGCCTTCGACGACCAATTGCTGATTCTGAACCCGCTGGAAATCTCCGAGTGGCAAAGTCTTTCTGTGTCTCGCCAGTGCTAGTGCTTGTTCTCCGTTCAATTTTTGAGGACCTTTATCGAGACAAATGAGATATTCTCCAAAACGTCTCTGCGAATCTTGTTCACAAAATTTGATTGGAACATCGACATCTATCCCTCCCAAATCGTCCACTATTTTGACGACTCCATTGAAGTTGACTTTAGCATAATAATCGATTTTTATGCCAGTCAAGTTCTCTATCGTCTTGACGACACATGTCGCTCCACCGTAAGCTGCCGAATTGATTTTGTTTTCGCGATTTCCGTTGCATGCGATGGGCACATAAGTATCGCGTGGTATGCTGAAAACTGTCGCATTCAAAGTTTTTGGATTGAACGTTATCATCATGAGTGAATCTCCATTAAACGAAGAACTCGATGAAATATCGTCACCAGTCGAATCGACACCCATCAGAAGTATGGTAAAAGGTTCTGTCAAATTCTTAGTAGAGTAAGAAATGTTATCCACATTTTCCATCTTTTTTGTCATCGAATAGACGATCTTAGTCTCACTTTGCAAGTTTGCAAATTTCTCATATGAACTGTACATCGTCACATACCCATCCGTTATGAATAGCGCATCTATCTCGCCGTCATATAAATCGGACATCATGCTTATTTCGTCATCGTATTCGACTAACTCTCCATCGATATCATATTCTTTTATCATTTCCTGTGGTATGATGTAACCTGTAGGGTGATCTTTTGCACTGATGATACCAATTCTTTCGTATTTTTCAGTCGCATTTAAACTGATGAGTACACTAGTATATTCGACATATTTCTTTTGTACGTTATCTATGATCGCATACGTTTTATCTATGAAAAAACTTCCGACCGATAAGACGACTGTGTAGAATCCCGACAACGCGAGTAGAGCGATGAGCATCTTCTTGCGGCCCGTAAACAAAAGCAGCAATCCCCCGACGATCAACAAAATTAAGTGTAGATATAAGATCACGAGCCCAATCACGCGTATTCCGGTTTCTATCCCAGCCAACTTTATAAGCGATAAAGTGAAAAAGACAAGAGCGATCAAAAAAGCGATGCTCACGAGAAGAAACGAAACACGCAAAATTTTATTTTGCCTTTTCCACTTATGAAAAAAACTTCTCTTGGGAATAGGTTTTTTAGCTTCAATATTTTCCTTGTTATCCATATGACATGAATCCCCTCTTTACAATGGTCATTTATAGTATAGCAAAAAAAGATAGAAAATTCCATATAAATATGAAAGCTTCTCGGCAAGGGTTAGTTTGACAAAATGAGACGAACATGATAGAATACACACCGATTCGAAGGGGGTAATTCATCGAAGAGATTCACAAATTAAAACCTCCACTTCGAGAAAGGAAAAAAGAAAATGGATAAATTACTTTCGCTTGTAGCAAACGACGATTTACAAACATGTGGATCAAGTTGGATGGCCAAAGCTAAAAAAAGTGGATACTATCACAACCCTTCCGCTTCCTTCTTCACTTCTATGGTCTACGGTTTTGCCACACATCTGCCTTACTCAATGGATATAGAACAGCCGGAATATGTTCCTGCCGATTTTCTCAACATACTTCCGCACGATGTCGACGAAAACCCCTGGTTCAAATACGAAGATAGAAGAACAATTTTTAATGCTCTCATCAATTGGGGAGATACATACAAGACGGGAATTCTCTTACAGTTGTGTAACATATTCCAAAAGATGCTTCTCGGTCAATTTCCGGTCGACTACGAATTAGGCGAAGATAACTATGTCGAATGGAAAATCTTCTCGATGACTAAAAATGAAGAATACAACCGCAATTTCTTCGAAACATTGAAAATTTTACCTAGTTTTTATCGTTCGGTCATTTCTGCGCCAGATGAAAAGAGTCGCCGCGCAGCTTTAGAGGAAGCCTACGCGACTATCAAAAAAAATCTTGCCGCTCGTTTTGGTGGAATAAAAGTGACCGATGCGAACGGAAATATCGTAACAGAACGTATAGGAACGATACCTATAAGACCGAGTGAAGATGTTGCCATGCTCGTACATTGGGACAACATATCATTTCACGATGGCATAAAACCGGTCATAGACGAAATAAGAGCTAAACAACTCGAAGAATATATAAGATCAAAAAATAAAAATTGCCTTGTTCTTGAAGAAAAAAAATAAAGTTAAAATATGCGATTGAACTCAAATTTCTCGGAAAAACCGAGAAATTTTTGCGTTTTATCACAAGTTGAGAAAAAATGCGATCATAAACTTTTAAACTGGCCGGATATTTGATATAATTTTGTTTAGAAAGTGGTGAACTATGAAATACTTAGATACATTGAACGAAAGACAACTCACCGCAGTCAAACACATGGAAGGGCCCTGCCTCGTCATGGCGGGTGCCGGTTCCGGTAAGACCAAAGTTTTGACTAGTAGAATAGCTTACCTTATGGACTCGGGTATTCCCGATTATCACATCTTGGCTATAACCTTCACGAACAAAGCTGCCAAGGAGATGAAAGAAAGACTACAAAATATGGTCGGACCGACGCGAGCATTCATCGGAACCTTTCACTCTTTTGGGCTGAAAGTCATAAGGGAGAATGCTAGCGAAGTTGGTCTGTCAGCTAACTTTACCATTTTGGATGCGGACGATCAAGCGAGCATCGTCAAAAAAATTCTCAAAGAAAAGAACATCGACTCCAAAAAATTCAGCCCAAACTACATTCGAAGCAGAATAAGTTTCCTCAAAAACGAAATGGTTTCTTTTGAAGAGATAAAGAGAACGATGAACACGACTATCGACAAGATGGTTGTCGAAATTTTTAGAGATTACGAAGCGACTCTAGCGAGAAGCAATGCCGTCGATTTCGACGACCTTCTCTTAAAACCCGTCCGTCTCTTTCAAGAAAAAAGAGAAATTCTCGTCCATTACCAAGACCACTATCCTTATATTTTAGTAGACGAATATCAAGATACGAATCCTGTTCAATATAAACTTACGAGACTATTGGGAAGTCGCGATGAAAACATCTTCGTCGTCGGTGACATGAACCAATCTATCTATAGTTTCCGACAGGCCGATTATCGAAACATATTGAACTTCGAAAAAGACTTCAAAAATGCCACTGTCATCGCTCTCGAACAAAACTATCGCAGTACCCAAATCATCCTCGATGCCGCCAATAGTGTCATAAAGAACAACAAAGAAAAAAAAGATCTCAAACTCTGGAGTGACCGCAAAGAAGGAGCTCTTGTGAACTACATGCGAGCCTACGACGGTATGCATGAGATCAAATTGGTCATCGACGAAATCGGCAATCTTTATCCCCATTATAAAACCTACAACAGTTTTGCCATCCTCTATAGAACAAATGCTCAGGCCAGACAAATAGAAGAAACTCTTCTTGCCGGTGGTGTTCCGTATCGCATTTATGGAGGCTTCAGTTATATTAACCGCAAAGAAATAAAAGATCTCATCGCCTATTTGAAACTGATCAACAATCCCGAAGATATCGTGAGTCTTCGCCGCACCATCAATACACCAAAACGTGGAATCGGAGAAGTAGCTATAAATAAAATAGAAGCTAACAGTATTATTTACGATAAACCACTTTTCGCCTGCCTCGAATCGAAAAAAGAGATAGAGTTTAGAGACATGATAATACGCATGAGAGAATACTTGGGCGAACATACTCTGACCGAGCTCATCGATTATGTTGTCGATTCTTCCGGTATGCGAGCTATGTACGAAGCGGACAAAACACTGGAATCCGAACTGCGTCTAGATAACTTGATGGAATTCAAAAGTTTGACAGCAGCATACGAAGATCGCACAGGAAATGTCGATTTGAACGATTTTCTAGGAGAAATAGGTCTCATGAGTGATGCAGACAAAGACAACGATGTTGCAGATGCCGTTACCTTGATGACTCTCCACAGTGCCAAAGGTCTCGAGTTCGATGTCGTCTTCTTGGTTGGCATGGAAGAAGGACTTTTTCCGCACACCAATGCGATGATGGAAGAAGGTGGCATGGACGAAGAGCGACGACTTTGCTATGTCGGCATAACGAGAGCCAAAGACATGCTCTACATCACCAATGCCCGACGAAGAATGCTCTACGGAAAAGAGACAGTAAACATGCCTAGTCGTTTCATAAATGAAATAGATTCTTCTCTCATAAAGAAAAACTTAGAAGAAGAGAAAGTATTTTCTGTCGCCGGTACATCGCAAAAATATTACGATGAAGAAGCGCAAGACCTAAAACAAGGCGACCTCATCGATCACGAAACATTCGGACATGGAGTCATTCTCGCCCTCGACGATGATCTCATCGAAGTCGCCTTTAAATGTGGTGTTAAAAAAGTTAAAAAAAATCACAAAAGTATCAAGAAATTGTAGAAAGAGGAATATCATGCTAGAAAGATATAATGAGTTAGTAGAACTATTGAAAAAAGCGAACGAAGAGTATTATATTGCCGACAATCCTACTCTAAGTGACAACGAATACGACAGTCTCATGGCCGAACTTGAGAAGATAGAACGCGAACGACCTGAAATAATAAGAGGCGATTCGCCGACTCAAAACATCGGAGCAAAAGTAGTGAGCAAATTCGAAAAAGTCAGACACATCACACCCCTCATGAGTATAGCTGACGTTTTCAACGAAGAAGAACTCATAGAATGGGACAAACGCATCAAAAAGATGGTCGGACCAGTCGAGTATGTTTGTGAACTTAAGATAGATGGCTTGAGTATCAACTTGACTTACGAAGAAGGTAAGCTCGTACAGGCCGCGACTAGAGGAGACGGCACGATCGGAGAAAACGTCACTCATAATGCCTTGACTATTGCATCGATACCGCGCAGTATTCCCAGTAAAGATTCATTGGAAATCCGCGGTGAAATATACATGCCCATCTCCTCATTCGAACGTCTCAACGAAGAAAGAAAGGCCTCTGGAGAACCCCTTTTCCAAAATCCGCGCAATGCGGCTGCTGGCAGTTTGAGACAATTGGACAGTGCCGTCGCCGCTTCTCGAGGCCTCGAAGCTTTCTTCTATCACGTACCCCTCGTGAATCGTAAGACTCACCACGAAGCTTTAGAATATCTTAAAGAAAACGGTTTCATCGTCAATCCGAACATCGAAAGATGTCGCGATATCACGGATGTCTTGAAATACATCGACAAATGGACCGAATTGCGGCCAACTTTGCCGTACGACATCGACGGAATCGTCGTCAAAGTCGACGACTTAGCTCTACAAAGAGAACTCGGAAGTACGGCCAAAAGCCCCCGCTGGGTCATAGCTTATAAATTCCCGGCCGTCGAAGTCACTACTAAACTCAAAGATGTCATCTTCACAGTCGGCCGGACAGGTCAAATCACACCGAATGCCGTCCTCGAACCGATCAAAATCATGGGCAGTACGGTCGCTCGAGCTACTCTTCACAATATGGATTTCATAAGAGAACGCGACCTCGAACTTGGCGATATAGTCGTCGTTCGTAAAGCTGGAGACGTCATTCCAGAAGTAGTTAGAAACGTACCTGAGCGAAGAAAAAACACCCGGCCAATAGAAAAGATATCGACTTGTCCTATCTGTGGAGTCCAACTAATCGATTCTGCAAGTGGCATCGATCTATTGTGTCCGAATGACTCCTGCCCTGCACGCAATATCGAATCTCTCATTCACTTTGTCGAACGCAAAGCTATGAACATATTGGGCCTCGGTGAAAAGATAATCGAAGACTTTTACAATATGGGAATTCTCGACGACTTCGCTAGCATCTATCATCTCGAATCTCGCAAGGAAGAACTAACCGAACTCGAAGGATTTGGCCCCAAGAGCATAAACAAACTTCTAGAAAATATCGAAAACTCCAAAAAGAATAGCCTTGAACGACTTATTTTTGCTCTCGGAATAAAAGGAATAGGGGAGAAAAACGCAAAAATACTTGCCAAGAGATATGGAAATATGGATGCTCTTGCCGCGGCGACGCGAGAAGAACTCGTCATCATCGATGATATAGGCCCGATTCTTGCCGACAATGTCGTCGCCTACTTCGCATCAAAAGACAATCGTCAACTCATAGATGCACTAAAAAACGAGGGCCTAAACATGAATTATGAAGGACCTAGACAAGCGATTCATGAAGACATCACTGGTAAAAAATTCGTCATAACAGGTACCTTAGAAAAATATTCTCGCGATGAAATAAAAGAAACGATCGAATCGTATGGAGGCAAAGCTCAAGAGAGTGTTTCTAAAAAGACCGATGCACTTATTCTGGGTGAAAATCCCGGCAGCAAATACGATAAAGCTATCGAACTCGGAATAACAATTTGGGATGAAGATAAACTCAAAAGTATGAGTGATGTTTTCTCCAAATATGCTGAATAAAAAAGCACTTGCGATAGAACACGAGATCGACTATGCCTCAAATCGTCTGAGTTGGCCCATTTTAGGTGAAATTTTCGAGAAATTCGCAAAAAAAAATTGATTTTATATACAAAAGTAGGTAAAATTAATTTAGGAGGGAAATAAAGTTATGAAAAAGAACGTTGGACCAAAGATAATCGCGCTTGTCGTCGTTTTGATCATGTTGCTTCCGATAGTGATAGATGCCGTGACGAATTCGATACTGGTTACGATAAAGTACGACGAACTCAAAAACGTGACGGAAGAGACGGCTAATTATGATTTTGCCTTAGTTTATGTCGCACCGAAAGATAAAGAAGGTCTCGATGATGAAAAGACATCGATCAAAGAACTGACGGCAAAATACAAGTCATCGAACAACAAGGAGCTTAAATCGTATTACATGAATTATACGGACTTATCTGAATCTGCACGCGAAGAAATATTCAAAGATGATTCGAAAGAAAACGAAGCATACATGTTCTTGGTCAATGGTGAAATGACGAAGACTATTACAGGATCTTTGGATGAAAATGAACTCAAAGATTATGTTGAATTCTATAGTGCGAATGCAGAAGAGATACCTGAAAAACTCGTTCACTATGGTACACCTGAGGACTCGAAAGACTTCACAAAGATGAGCAAAGACAAGAATAAAGTCTACATGTTCGTCTTCGGAAGAGACTCTTGCTTCTACTGCAATCAGTTCAAGATAGTTTACAATACGGTCGCCGAAGAATACGATTTGGACGAGATCTATTACATCGATTCGGAATCGTTCGACAAAGAAGAATACCAAAAAATATTGGATTCAGGTCTCACGATACCAAAGAAATGTAGCAGCACAGGTGAAGAAGTCAAACTTCAATCCGGATTCGGTACACCGCTTACATTGTTCACTAAAAACGGTAAGACACTTGATTGTATCAACGGTTATACGAACAAAAAGAATTTGATTACACAGCTCAAAACACTCGGCATTCTCGAAGACGAGAAGTGATAAGGAGAAAGATTTAAAATGGAATCCGTCTATAGTCAAATAATGAAATTTAAAAACAAGTATCCGCGAACAGTTACTCATCACAGACTCAAAAAGCATGCGAAGATCGTCGAACAACATCTGAATCCAGGAGAAGTAGTAAACTATGCATTTGCAGCTCAAAAAAACGTAAAACCTGGCGATATCTTTGAAACGTGCATCGTTGCTATAACGAACGAGAGACTTTTGATAGGACAGAAAAGGGTATTATTTGGCTATTTTCTAAATTCTGTGACTCCCGACATGTACAACGATATGCAGGTCAGAACCGGACTCATATGGGGCGGTGTAACTATAGACACCATCAAAGAACTCATCGAGTTGTCGAACATCGACAAAAGGGCCATGCCTGAAATCGAAACTGCCGTCACATCGTTCATGATGGAAGCAAAAAAGAAATATGGTAAACTCGACTCTGATTAAGGAGTCGTTTTTGCTATGCGAAGAGGTAACTTATGAAAAAGAAAAAATTGATGATTTTATTTGCTGTATTTGCCCTCGTCGTAATCTTCTCGATGATGATAATTGCCTTTATCTCTCCCAAAGATTACGAACTCATATATGAATTGAATGGCCATGAGATTCGGGAAATCTTCGACAAAGATAACAGGGACTACCAATTCACAATAACGTATGAGAATTTTGAAGCCTCGATGCTCATCGAAGCGCCATATACAAAGAAGAGGAAACTTATCGATGACATTTCGATAATCGAAGAAGATGGTGATTTTTGCATCATTATGACGAGCTCTGACGTCGAGATTTATCCGTTATGTTATGAAAATGGTCATCAAGTCGATTATAACTTATCGAATCTTGCTGACGACGATTTCTACACACGACCTATGCTCGAACCGATCGAGCAAAAGACAGCAGGTATCTCCCTCAAAACCTCGCCGGATCGCAATTACTTTGTATGGAACTATCGAGGATATCATCTTCTCTCCGCCAACAGGATAGAAGAAATCGATTTTTTAGAAAAAGAATCTTATTATAATAATTTGGCCTATGCCACTGAAGATTGGCTCATCACACCAAATTACGACCAAAATTATGCTTTTACAGAAATGTATGCCATCGACATGAAAACCGGAAAAGTCTCGACCTGGAAATTGAATCTCGAAATAAGCTTCAATTCCTACTATTTGGGCGATGTCGACGGTCGCATATACTTGGTCGATCGCAAGAATAAGGCCGAATATGAACTCGATCCCAAAAAGAAAAAAATAACGAGAGTAGATTCCTCGGGAACCGGCAAAGTATATGATGGTAGCTGGACCGATCTCAGCATGACGAAATTATCTACGGATGACTATGTATTCGAAAAAAATTTGACATACCGTTACATCTTAGAAGATTCATCTTTATATCTATCATTTCGGAATGTAAAAGAAAAGATGCTAGTGAGCTCACAGAAAATAGACAAGATTATCTCAGCCCGCTCCGACAAAATATATTATATAGTAGGCGATGAGCTTTACTATTATTCCTTGAAATATGGCGAAAATCTCGTCCTTTCATATTCCGAATTAAAATTCAATCCTCTCAATTCTATCTTTATTTATTAACACTATATGCGATTTGATCATACCTTATAAATGAGGAGTGGTTAAAATGTACAGTGTATATAGAGTTTTAAACGGTGAGACTTTGGAAAACATCGCCAAAAAATTTGCGACGACAGTAGAAGCTTTGGAAAAGATGAACGGATTGGACGCAAATTCTCTTCGCGACGTAGACCAAATAATCGTCCCTGAAACTTCGAGGAAATACTTCGAATACTATCGAGTTCAAAAAGGTGACAGTATCTACGGTATTGCCAGAAGATATAATATCAATCCCGAATTACTAGCTTCACTGAATGGTCTAAACTACAGCGACTATATTTATCCCGATCAACTTATAATGATTCCTAAGCCGAACTACAGTTACTATATAACAAAAGAGGGTGACACCCTGGATAGTGTAGCGAACATCTTAAATGTATCGCGTGAAAAACTGTTGAACGAAAACAATATCATCTACCTCTTAGAAGGACAGATGCTTGTCAAAGAGACCAAATAGGTCTTTTTTTTTCGAAAATATCGCTCAACTTTCTTGTAAGCGAGCTTTTTGTTTAGTATAATACTCTCAAGAGAATGGTGGGATGAACCTTGAACAAACTATTTACGAAATTATATACAAAAACTAGACACGAATATTACATACAGCTCAGCAAATACCTCGATAACGAGACATGTAAATTCATCGTAACTGCAAATCCTGAGACTTTCACTTTGGCTCAAAGAGACTTTGAAATATCGGACATCATCACAAATGAAAACAATGACATCATCCCGGATGGTATAGCCGTCGTCAAAGCGGCAAGATTTTACGGTATCGAAGTTGCCGAACGCATCACCGGTATCGACACAGCTGTGCAAATCTTGGAACTTTTGAACAACAAAAAGAAAACTCTCTATCTTTTTGGTGCTCAAAGAGAAGTGCTTGCTCGATTAGAAGAGAAGATAAAGAAAGAGTATCCGCGTATCAAAATACTTGGCACATCGGATGGTTATATCGAAGATAAAGACTCCGTCATGGAACACATCATCTCACTTAAGCCGGATACTTGTCTCGTCGCTCTCGGTATTCCCGAACAGGAAAAACTGATAGCACGTCACATATCGAAGGCAACCAAAGGCATCTACATGGGAGTCGGAGGCACTTTCGATGTCTTATCCGGTACAAAAAAAAGAGCACCCAAAATTTTTATCAAATTGAACCTCGAATGGCTTTACAGAATAATCAAAGAACCATCCCGCATCAAAAGATTTTGGAACAATAATGTTGCCTTCGTCGTCAAAAGCTTTTTTGAAAAGAAGAACAAAAACGAAATTCCTAAATAGTATAAGTTCAAAATCATGTCGAAAACATGGCACTTTTGACTACATATGTCTTAAAAAAACACAAGGAGTAGAGAATTATGCGGTTTTGTGTTATTATATTATCGGTGAAATTATGAAAAAGATTTTGACTCTTGTCATCGATGGATTGGGATTGACTGAAAAAGTGGAAGGAAATGCTATTGCCCATGCGAAGATGGAGAACTATAAAAACTTGTACGAAAATTACCCTCACGCATATCTCGAAGCATCGGGTGAATCGATTGGCATGATAGAAGGCCAACCGGGAAATGCAGAAGTCGGGTATAAGACTATTGCCAGTGGGAAAGCTTTCAAGCAAAGGAGTTCCTTTATGAAAGAGTTCGTCGATAAAGACTCGCTAGCGACCAATACCAAACTCAAAGAGACACTCGAATATGCTAAAAAGAAGAAGAGCACGATTCACATAATCGGACTGATGAGCGATGCAGGTATATCTTCCAACATCGAAGATGCCATCAAAATCATAGAATTTTTAAAGACCCAAGATGTCAAGATGGTGATCGATTTTATTGCAGACGGTCACGATGTCGAAGGTAAGAGTGCCCTTTCATATATAGAGAAATTGGAAAAAACGGAAATACCGATTGCCACCATATGTGGCCGCTACTACGCGATGGATGCAAGCGAAAAATGGGATCGAACGAAAATCTATTACGATCTCGTTCGCAATGGTGTTGGACTCAGAGTAAAAGAAATACCTCTCGCTTTGAAAAATTGTTACATGCGAGATATTACAGATGAATTTCTCCCTCCGATCATCGTTCAAGAAGGAAAGCAACTGAAAAACGGAGACGTCATTATTTGGACGAACTACGATGCTGAATCATCCAAACAGATACTTGTCGCTCTTTCGAATCCAAATCTCATCGATGAATTTCCCACCGTCGCGGTCGAAAACCTCAAACTTCTCATGATGTATCCCATCGACGACCAAGTCAAAGCTACGGTTCTCATCGACGAAGAAGATGATGACTCCAACAGTTTAGGTAGATATTTTGGCAAACTCGAACTGACGCAGGCACGTATTGCTCTCAAAGAAAGTTATGACTATGTGACATACTATTTCAATGGAGAAAGCGAAGATAAAATACCGAAATGTACAAACTATCTGGTAGAAGTCCCAAAAATCGAGACAGACAGACCAAAAGAACTTGCTCTCGCGGCACTTACGAAACAGATAATAAAATGTATGGAAAAAGATACCGACTTCATCTTGGCCGGCATAGGCTCGGCAGACGAAATAGCCCACGATGGCGATTTTGAAGGAACAATTCGCATTCTCGAATTTATCGATGATTGTCTCGGTCGCATTCTAGAAAGCGCATCTTTGAACTTTTACACAGTGATCGTGACGAGCAGTCACGGCAATGTCGAAGATATGTTCACACAAGAAAACAAAACATCGACAGTCAATACGACAAACAAAGTTCCTTTCATTATAAACGATGAAAAATTGGGACTTTCGAACGGAACTTTGACAGACATCGCACCTACTATTCTCTCTTATATGGATATCAGCATACCGGAAGCGATGAATGGAAAAGTCTTAATCAAAGAATAAATGTAGAAAAGAAGTGTAATTATGACTTATAAAGATTTGGCAAATTTGATATTTCCGAATATTACGAAAACGATAGAAGATTATGAAAAAGAATATCCCAAAAGAGACTTGCCGGAAGGAGCAAAAGTCACACGTTTCGCTCCCAGTCCGACAGGATTCATGCACATAGGGAACATGATGAGCGCTACGATAAATTACTGTCTAGCAAAAAAATCCAACGGAATATTTTATGTCCGCAACGAAGACACCGATCAAGCGAGAACTGTCGAAGGAGCCGTCGATTTTATTCATGAAACTCTGAAACACTACGGCATATATCCGGACGAATACGAATATGCCGGAAGGATCGTTGGAAACTATGGACCTTATATTCAAAGTGAACGCAAAGAGATATACCAGACATTTGTAAAACACTTGATCGAGATTGGCCGTGCCTATCCATGTTTCATGAGTAAAGAGGAAGTAGAAGAAATCAGAGAAAACCAAGCTCGCGCAAAAAAACGCATCGGCATATACGGGCGCTATGCTCGCTATAGAAATCTCTCACCCGATGAGGCTGCTGCAAGAATTAGTTCCGGTGAAGAATA
>CAZKKM010000037.1:0-2058 GCA_964553435.1 uncultured Muribaculaceae bacterium
GACTTTTCTCATTTCTATCTACCAAATCGAAATTAGTATAGAATACTGCATTCAAATCTGCATCTTGATTTACATCATTCAAATAGTTCAATGTGACAGTCAGATTATAATAGTACGTTTTACCAACAGGTATAGTGAGAAGATTCACCAGTAACTTTTTGGCACTCGTTTTTGATTGAGGAACATTAGTTTTACTCACAACCTCAGTATATGGCCCATCTTCTGTTTCTGAATAACTCAAAGTATAAGTTAAACTATCTTCTAAATAAGTATTCACTAACCCTTGAAAGTACATCTTCACATTCGCTTCAGCCGTGCCCGTATTCGTAATCGTGAATTTCTTTGTAAGCGATTCTCCGAAAGATAGTTCTCCTGATATTCCAGTGTCGTTGTCAGCAAATCTGGCACTCACAGTAGCTGTGTTTATTGTGGCCTGCGTAGGCTTCGTTTCTCCAGTTGCGGTAAAATATGCATATGAAATTGTACCAACTATTGTAAGAATAGATGCTATTCCCACCATTAGACATATCGTCCTCTTCGTCTTTAAATCCATCGTTTTTTTCTCCTATCCTCATTTATGACATCCCTGTCATATCTTACTACAAGTATACGACAACATAGCTAAAAACGCAACGCATTTTGCGGTACACAAACCGATTTTTATGGTTCGATTATAGAACAGAGGTTTTAAAAACCTTGTCGAAAAGAAGTGCTTCTTCGATATCAGAATAAAGAAAAAAGATTTTCATCAAAAAAAGGCCAAATGGCCTCAAATAGAATTTATTTTGAGCAAAGCTTGCGGAGTCATCTGTTTGACTTTCTTGGCCGATCTTATCGAAAAGCCTACTGCAACGAGGATACTCGCTCCCAAGATGATGAATATGTACATTATCGAGATTGGCAATAGATTGACCTTGAAGTTGAAGAAACTCAAACCGACCAAATTTACAATCGATCTCATGATGAAATACAATACCAAACCTGTCAGATACGATAACATGACGACGATCGAAGTTTCGACAATATACATCGGAATGATTTCTTTATCCCTTACACCCAAAGCTTTGAGCAAAGACAAATCACTCTTGTGTTCATCGACACTTCCCGAAGTATAATTCATCGTAAACATTATGGCCAAGAATGCGAAAAGTAAAGCCAACCCTCCGGCTATGTATTTGGCTCTTTCACAAAAGCCTTTTATGTCGGAAAATCTAAATAAATATGTCGTACTTATATTGTAACTTCCACTTTCTCCGTATTTTTCTAAAATATTCGCTATCTCATCTCTGTTCTTCGCATGATATTCGACTTTTTCGGTTATGAAAGGATCGACCAGGTAATCTCTCATTCCCTCGACATTCATATAATTGTAGCCGTCGTTAGAAACTCCTCTTACACGGAATGTTACCGGTGCGGAAACTTCGTGTGTATTCTTGTGTTCAAAATACACAGTGAGAGTTCTCTCTTCCGGATTGTAAGGATCCTGCTTGGAGGCGACGAGTGCAGAACCATTCGCGATTATTTCGTTTGGAGCTAAATACTCGACCACTTCTTCTGTTCTCTTGAGTGTAATCGGCTCGTCGAATATTGCAAACTCGAGCTCGTCTCCCGGCTGATATGTATCTTCCGAATCCTGAAATCCGGGTCTCGAAACTATCATATAATTGGCATCCAAAGCCGGACGATAATCGACGAACTGCTCATAGAATGAATCTAGGACATATATGTGATCCGCCCAATGAGAGAGATACTCCTGTTCCAAAGTCGCGAGGCGATAGTTCGAATCGGTCTTGAGGATTTCGTAATTATCGAGATTCAACTTCGCTATTCCCGTCACGATCACTGGCAGGCCTTCCAAGTACAATTCCTTTCTTTCAGCTAACAAAGCTGTATAGTTGGCCGGTTTGTAGAAAGTATCGTCCATATCCCGAACTCCTCTTTCGACGATCATGTCGGCTAAATAAGAATTGACGACGATTTCATTGGCTTCCACTGGCATAGATCCCGCGATCAATTCGGGACAATCGGCGATGGGATAAAAGGTCATGTCGGTCACTT
>CAZKKM010000037.1:2068-14667 GCA_964553435.1 uncultured Muribaculaceae bacterium
TCTGATAAAATGATTTTGCACATTTATGCGTTTTCCGACCGATACTTTGCCACCGAGTTCGCTTTCCAATGCAGATATGGCTGCGTCATCGAAGACACCCGACTTTTCGAACACGATTTTGTCGTCGCCTTCCAAAGCCATCGTATCTGCATGCATTCCGATGTAATCGAGAGTCGAAAGTGAAGTCGCTAGAAAGACGAACATGAATGCCAAGATTAGAAATACACAACTCTGTATCAATTTTCTCTTGTTGGCAAAAAAGTTTTTAAACGTGAACATGTAAGGATTAAAATTGTTCTTGTGACCCGCCACAGACAAAGGTGAAGAACCGAAGGATTTATCCAATATCTCGACTACCTGCCCACTTTGCATGTAGATTATGCGGTCTCCGTATTTTTCGACGATTTCGCGATCGTGAGAAACGGTTATGACCAATCTCGTCTTTGATAATTCGGCCAACAAATCGTATATGACTTTTTTAGAATCGGGATCTATCGATGCGGTCGGTTCATCTGCCAAGATGATTTTGACATCTTTTAAAACCGCTCTTGCTATGCCTACTCTCGATTTCTCGCCGCCCGACAAATCCCCGACTTTTTTGTTGAGTAAATCGCGCAGCTTCAAAGCATCGACTATCTTATCGAATCTCTCGCTCTTTCCCACGACATTTATGTTGTCCTCGACTGTCATACTTTCGAAGAGATTGCCTTTTTGAAAGATAAAACCGGTACAACTCTCGCGATATTGACATGCACTTTCCTCATCCAACGTAGTCAATTCCAATCCGTCGACTGTTATAGAACCCCGCATGGGTTTATCGACCGCGCCTATCAAATTCAAAAGAGTAGACTTCCCAGAACCGTTCTTTCCCTGAATTATTATGAATCCCGTGTCGGGCAATTCCAAATTCAAATTGTTTAGAACGGCCGTATTGTAATACTTCTTTGTGAGATTGGTAATTTTAATCATCCTATGTTCCTCTATTCTTATGAATATTGTATCAAATACCCGTCTCGAAGTCCATAAATTTAAAAAGAAAAACAAAAAAACATCTCGATCTGATGAGATGTCATTTGATTTCGTCTGTCAATTTTACAATAGGAAAAGGTAAAGTTTTCTCCAAAGTCTCGAAGAACATTTTATAATCGTGCTTCGTATAGATATGAAAGCTTCGCTCTTCCTTTTTGATTTCGTATACGATGTCCATATGCATGACCGCACGAGGTTTTGCCTCCAAATAAAGGGTGGCCCTTTTTTGAAACTCTTCGCTTGCAGCCTGTGGAGATAAGATGTTCAATACTTTCCCCATCATTATTTGTTTTTCAAACTCCGTTTCGCTCTCGTCTTTTTTCTTTTCCGATTCGTACGTTCCGAGCCATATTTCTATTCTTTTTATACGCGAATACTCTAGCCTATGCATCGCATCCTCGTCGCCAAAAACACAGACGACCAATTCTCTTTTTACTTCGTCATTGATGACCACACAAAGATTGTCCTTTAATTCCTCATCCTCAGGTAAACCATACACGTAGTTTGCGTAGATAAACTCATCATCGACGTTGACGGGACTCACGATCATCTTCTCGGGAACTCTTGATTCGATTTCAATGTCCGCGCGTTTATCATAATATTGCATTCCCAAAAACGCGAGCATCGATCCAAAATGTAAAAATAGAGAAGCTTCATACTGAGCTAAATGCTCTACGAGAAGAGAGACGAATGTAAATATAGACAAAATATATACGATCATTGACACGATTCTATACACTTTCATCTTATCACTTTGCTCTTTTGGTTTACGCAAAAAATAAAGAGCACCGACGATGAATATCAATATCAATTCTTTGATTATCATGAACAAAATGAAATATTTGTCCTCAGAACAGACGATGTAAATGTAGTTGAATGATAAGAGATACATCGTTCCTATTGCCAATGTGGCAATTTTTTTTGACTGAGATGGTTTTATCTTTACATATATCAGATAGTATACCAACAAGACATCGACGACCATGACGAAAGGTAGATCCCAAAGTGCATACCAACGTGAATTATCTGTCACAAAAAAGTAGAATCCCGTAGATAATACGATTGACATCACCAACAATGCCGGCAGAACCCTTTTGATCATCCTATCCATACGAACACCTCGATCTTTATGAAATTATAGTACCATATTATGAATTTAAAGTAAATAAGAGCCTATTCCTTCTGTCAAATTTAAAAAGCCCATAATCGAGCTTTCGTTTACTTATTTTATGAATATTTCGTTCGCTTTCTTGTAACGATATCCACGAAAGGAAAAGAATTCATCTTCGATTGATGGCAATTCGCAAGCGACCATACCCTCATCATTTTGAGTCACGAGCAAATTGATATCACCCTTCGTCGCTAAGTAATTTGGCATGAATCCCTTCATTTCGGCCATTACACTTTTTCTCGAGTTTTGAAATAAGATAGAAAAAAGTCGACCTAACCCTCGCCTCTTTTTAGTCCTCGAAAGGACATATAAGTGATACCCAGTAAAGTATTTCTTCAATACTTCGCTGTAAGAGCTCAACTTATTTTTGAACTTAGTCCTATCTATCGGCACCTTTATGACCAAAAGTCCATTCTTTTCTTCGACCGTAATTTCGTCTCGGATCTTCAAAAGATTCGCTCCGAACAAGTGCTTTACTCTTTCATCAAACATCCTAAACCGCCTTCGTTTTGCGGGGTCTTCCCTTTATTTTTTTGATTTGTATCACTTCGACGTTTTCTTCATCTTCGACTATCTTGAACTTCGTCCAAAAGAGCGATAACAATATCGACGTGATAGGAATGCACAGGATCATGCCCATGAATCCGGCAATATTTCCTCCTATCATCAAAGCCAAAATTGTGATGACGGGTGGCAATCCTACGTGCTTTCCGACAACTCTCGGATATATGATATTGTTTTCTATCTGTTGTATGACTTGAAAGACGATCAAGAAGACGATGGCCTGCTCGATACTAGAAGTCCCGATGAGAATCGCTCCTATGATGCATGCGACGGTCGCTCCAAAAATCGGCACAATGGCCGTGACGGCTGTCAAAAAGGCGATGGTAAGAGCATAGGGGAAACGACAAATTACAAATGCTACGAACATTATGACTCCCAAAATTAGACACTCCAAACACTGATAAGTTATGAAATCATGAAACGACTTGTTCGAAAGAGCAAATACTTCGTATACTTTTTTGACCGTCTTTTTGGGAAATATCATCTCCAAAATAGATTTGAAAGCCGAGATGATATGTTCTTTTTCTAATAGGAAATAGACCGCTATGATGATACCTGTTACGAGATTTATGACTGTCGTTGCAAAATTGGAAAGAATACTCGTAAAATTGTTGATGATCGAACCGAATACTGTCGAAATGATACCTGTCACTTCTGTCGAAGCAGTAAAATTTCGAAGATATTCCGACAGTTCAGTATTTTTAAACGTCTCTATCAAGAACGTATTCAAATTTTCCAATAGTTCGGGTACTTGTCCCAAAAGATAAGTTGCACTGTCGATGAAATCCGGTATGACCCAAGCAAACAGCACGATTACGAGCAACAAAATCATCAGAATGGAAAATATTAATGACACTATTCTAATTTTTTTGTTCGTATGTCCGAAGACTTCTTTTTCGATTATCGACATCGGAACATTCAAAGTGAATGCCAAAGCTATGCCTATCCAAAGCGGAGACAAAATCTTAAAAAACCGTCCTATTACTCCGAAGATATCTTTGATATGCCATATGACAAATGCCAAAAGCATCGCATAAGTTATGAGCACGATATATTTTTTATAAGTATTCTCTTTCATATTCTCACCCTGCCAAAATTATATCACATCGATCGAGTAGTTTCTACACATATATGAACATCGGAATTCATAATATTTGTAACAAAAAGACGTCGAAGTTGACAAACTACCCGCAATACCGTATACTTACCCATAGAAATGGAAGTGTATCCACATGGAGGCCGAGAAACAAACCGAAGAAAAGAACATCGTCGAGAGAATAAAAGATGTCATCGAAGAACTTCGCCCTTTTTTGCATATGGATGGCGGAGATGTCTCCTTTATCTCCTATGATGAGGAAGACAAAACTGTTTATGTCCGCTTAAACGGTGCTTGTGCGATGTGTTTAATACAGGATGATACCTTAGAAAACGGTCTTTTGGAAGCAATCAAAGAAAAAGTCCCGGAAGTCGAAAACATCGTCAATTCCCCTCTATGATCGCTCCAACAGCCAATCGATTTTGAGCATCGAAGATTTAGTTTTTAACAACTCGTAAGTCGATCTTAAGAAATCCTCATAAGCATCGACTTTTTCTATGTATTGAAGCAAAGTATCATCGTCGTAACCCAATTCCAAGACTTTGCCCAATGCATCGAAATAATAGGAAGGATAGAGCAATCGGCAAAATAGAAGATTGTATTCTAAAGGTGAAAAAATATTTCTATCGACTAAAATCTTTACCTCGCGTAAGACTTCTTCGCCCTCAAAAAATTTCGTTTTAAAGTAGGCTGCAAAATCGCGTGGGCGATAATCGATGACGACATTCAAAGGATCATAATAATCTTTCGAAACGAACGAATTTTTGAGCCTTCGATGACCAATTACAACTTCCAAATCTTCCGGTTTCAAAAGATTAAAATACTCTATTGCATTTTCTGCCAAGCCGACATAATAACTGAAACTATGTCTCGCAGCTTTATGCGTCATCCCAAGTTCACTTATCTGATATTCGAGGTAATCGACCTTTGAACTCCAAAGACTACCCCAATCGGTCCTCAACAAAGAAGATGCGGTGATCTTTACTGGAATGATATTTGCAAGCATATCTGTTATATCGATTTCACTGTGCTCCGGCCCATAAACTTTCAAAAGACAGTAATTCTTCCCCTTGTAAGGTGTTGCAATGGAATCAAAACGATTTTTTATGATTCTGTGATACCCTGCGAGATTTTCCTGCAAGGCATATATTTCTTCTAAATCCTCGATAGGTCTCGAAAAGACCACGAAGTAATATTTGCTATAATCGATATAAAAACTGGCATCGTCGCCCATTATCTTGAGATTCTCCGGTTCCAAGTTATAATTGTACAAAAGAACATTTTTCATAATTATCACGATTAATTTTATGAAAAAAAGAGATTTTCTTGACATGAAAAAACGAGATATTCTCTTCTCGTTTCAAATGCACAAAAACTATAGTTCATTAGTTCTCATTGAAATAGCCGGTACATATTGTTTTTTCGGTTATATTCGTGACATCCAATTTCCAAGCTGCCGTATCCCAAGCTGGTGTAGCACCGGTGCTACATTCGGCTTTATCGAATGTGTATGTTCCATCATTCGGCACACTTTCGACGTACTCGATCGTCCCATCTTTCTTTTTGACAGCCAGCACAACTTCGATATCGTTGGAAACCTGCTTGAAAAATGCATCGCAAGAAATCTTTCCTTGAATGTCATCCAAATTCAGTTTCCAATTTTCTTCATCCCATTTTGCTGTCGCTGGACCTGTACATGTTGTTCTAAAATAAGCATATCCACTTCCTTTTGTAGGGAATCCGCTGTCGACTATGCCATTCGATAAATCATCGGCCAAAAGAATCGATCTCACGACTATGTCGGCCTCATAAAACCCTTCCGTAATGTTTGTTTCGAGTGTGTTTTGAATGTATCCGCCATTGACGGTGAAGTTGACAGTCGCATCGGCTGTGCCCTTGTTCTCGATTATTACACGCATCGAAATGTTGCTTCCAAGAGGACCGATGATACCTGTCATATTGTTGGCCAAACTTTCAGAATAATAGACTTTTATATTCGGATCAGCTGAAGTATATCGCAAAGCATATTTCGTCTCAGTCGAATTTTGGCTCGATAAATTTAAGTCCAAAGTCACAGAACCGTTCGCCGGCACTGCAATTTGACCATTTTGATACCCACTCGTCGGACTCGAAAGATTATAACTCAATCTGGCAATACTGATAGTTGCAGCATTCAATTTTTTACTGAAAGTAAAATACGAATAGGTAGTTCCAGCAAATAGACAAAATCCGATGAGAAAACTCATGAGTGCAAAATAGCGAGTTTGAGTTTTATCCAAATATTTTAATTTTCGAAAACTCTGTCTTAACAAACTTGATAATTTTCGTTTTCTCATATTTCCAGTCTCCCTTATTGTATTTTAATTATATAAAAAGGTTGACTGTCAGTCAATGGTTAGAATACATTTTTTAACAATTGAACGAGGATAATTCGAAACTTTACACGATCAGCCGCTCAAAAAGTCAAAAAAAAGCAACATCGATAGATGTCTTTTTTAATTATTAGGCATGTCGAACCAATTTGTTTCTATATCGGTCGACGAAGCTGGCGCGCTTCCCGGTGTAACTGGGCTAACAGGTGTCGGATTGACACTCGGTGTAGCCTGTGGTACGACAGCTTCAGGCATGACAGCTTCGATAGGAGCAGGTGTCTCAGTTTGAAGTGTATTCTGTTTTAAATCGCTTTGTACATAATTGACATGCTGCTCGGTGTGCATGCTATTCAACTCTAAAGTCGCATTATATCTCTTCGCAGCTTCGAGTTCTTTTTCCTTCAATTTGTTGATAGCATCGATCATTTCGCTATACTTAGTCTCGATTTCACTTAAATCGATCGGTTCCAACACAGCTGCAGTTCCCGTAGTTTCCTCTTCTTCCGAAACATCACCTGCAACCAAAGTATTTTTATCGAGAGCTTGATTGAGGGTCATCGGTTCTACTGGCTGAGGTTCGACAGGAGCCGAAGTTTCAGGAGCCTGTTCGACGACAGGTGGAACTGCCGGTTCAACAGGTGTAATCATCTCTGGAACCGGTGCAACTTCCGGAGTCTCAGATGCACTTGGCGCACTGACAGGCTCACTTGGCAATACGGGTTCACCAACCGGAGCTTCTGGAATATTTTCCTGTGATTCAGGTACAGCTTCTGGCTGTGGTACGACCTCTTCTTGTGGTGTCGGTGTAACTTCAGATTGAGAAGGCACAACCTCTTCCGGTACTTCTTGAGCTGCCACAGGCTCGACTGGAGCCATAGATGCTACAGCCTGAGCATACAACCCTCTTTGCTTGTTTATATAATCGTAACTCGTCGGCATAGCTATAGCTCTATCGCTGACAGAAACAGGTGTTTGCAAATCGCCAAGAGGAAGATATTTGATGCTACTAGACACACTACCTTTGATGGAATCGCTCATTACATCTTTGAGCATTTTCCAATCATCTTCAGTTATCGGTGCATCCAACGTAGGATCGTTTTGTCTAATTTTGGACACATAAATCTTCACCGTACTGCTAGGACCGACTCCCACGGTTTCATTCAAAGTATAGTAAACATACTTCTTGTTACTCGTCGTATTTTCTATAAAAGCGATGATGTCGGCACTTACTGTGGCCCCATCCATCTTAGTAATATTAATCTTCTCGTTCATATCAATCCCTCTTATTCTACATAAAATCTTAACACAAAATATGCATTTATTCAACCTTATTCTTTTTCAAAATGAAATATTTGCAACCGTAGGCACAATAATCCTCTATATAACTGTCTATGCATGCCACATCGTTTGTCGAATTAAAATGTTTGTTGGATCTTTCATTGAATCCTTTGAGTCTCAGCTTCCCATAAGCCCAATCGCCTACGATATAATCGTACTCGGCAAAGAAATCTGTATATCTCTCTTTGAACGATTCTTCATCAAAACCATCTTTTTCATCTTTGATGAGTTCGTACTCTTTTCCTTCCACGTCTATCATCATCATTGCAATCCCCCCTTCCTAGACATCACATGTGCAAAAACAGATAGATGATCCCGATGGCCATTTCTGCAGCTATTATCGAAGCGATCATCAATGCATCGGTAAAACCACTTCCCGAAGTGAGTGGAGTCTGCACGAAAAGTTCCTTCAACGATTTTGGCGATCTATCTTTTTTCGCATCTACTTCCATCAATTCTAATTTATCTTTTATGTAATTGTTGAGCTCTGTGACCATACGATAATCCATTTTTTTGACATCTTGTAAACTAGTCCCAAACTTCGCATAAGTGAACTCATCGAGATATTCTGGTTTTATTTCCACGAGCTCTACATTGTCGGTGAGCATTCTTTTTTTCTTTTCCCATGCCTCTCTCGTCCGATTCGGGTTGAGCGAAGCGGAAAAATGCCATTTTATCATCTCGAAATTGTTCAACAAATTGTTCTCGAAATGACTTATCTCTTCCAAAGTCGGCTCGATGAGCAGACACTTGTACAAAAACATCGTAATGACAGACATTTCTACTTTAGAAGCGATATCCGATTTCACGGAAGGATCCTTGATTTTTTCGTTCTTAAAAGAAAGATATTTGAGTGTATCGCGAAGAAAGTTATCGTACTTGCTGTGAGAAAATCCATATGTATGTAGAAGACTCGCAAAAGCAGCTTCATTTTTGCTATCGTACACAGCTCTAAGTTTATCCTCTCCGTAAATGTCGCATAGGCACTCTACGATATGTGCTTCGAACGATTCCACTTTATGCTCGATGAAATAGTCGTTCATTCCAATTGTAAAGAAAGGATTTATAAAAACAGTTTCACTCATAAGGACAGTCTCCTATCTTGCTACAGTATACCACATTTTTTAATTTAGTGGAAGATTAATCTCATCACTTTTTGAATTTATCGCCCCACCAAAAAGGCTGGGAACTGTTCCAGAGATTATTTTAGAAGCTACGAGTGAAGAGTAATCTTGTTCTGTATCGAAAACTGCAAAAGGATAGAGAACAAGAGCCCGAATCGAAATATCCAAATAGACTTCGATAAGAGCACTATTTATACCGAAAGATTTCACGGCCGTTCGCACATTTCCGAGTGCGACATCCTGCAATTCGACTTTTATAGGTATGCGTGGGCCTAAATTTACAAAAAGAGGGTTTTGAAAAAACATGCCGACAGGTACATCTATTCTATATCCTAGATAATTGTACTCTGACAAAGACTCGTTCAAATAGAAGATGACTTCGCTCAAGAGCTCGGAGCTTTTTTTCATATCGAATTCCACTTCGGTTATTTCTTCCTTCGAATTTTTGATGACTCTTATCAGTTCATCTACTTCCACATCGGTATTTCCCGCCGCACCGAAAGCTTCTTTCAAAATCGTCGTATTCTCCTTTTTGACACGCCCTACGATGTAATCTGACAATCCTTTGGACAGATTTTTTATCATGCTCAAAGAAATGATTGCAGTCACGATCACGGTCATTATAATCGTCACGAGAACTCTTCTCTTGACGATGCTTTTCCGATTTTTAAGTTTCACTCTTCTCATAATTAAATATATGAAAAAAGGAACTCTAAAATAGTCCCAAATTTAAGTATTTATTTAAAAGATATACAGCTACACACAAGGTGATCACTACTATGATGCCGATTAAAATCTTTACGACTACACTTCCGCCCTTCATTTCTTTCTCTAAATCCAAGAAATCATCCATATCTTTGTCTCCAATTTGATATTTGCCCGTATAGAACGATTGAGAAAGTTCCTCCGTCTTGCTAAGCACCGGTTCTTCGGATTCTTCTTCCGTCTTTTCCAACTCTTCTTTTGTGATAGGAGATGACAACTTTTCGACTTCTTCGACGATATCTTTTTTCGACAATTGTTTTGTCTTTTCGAGTTCCTCCAATATCGTCGGTTTCTTGTCTGGTTCCTCCTCTTCGATCGGAATAGGCTTCAATACTTCTGTCTGCCCATCGCCCAGCAGATCACTCAAAAGATCTCCATCATCCTCACTCTCGAGGGCATGATGATTCTTTTCGGCATTTTCGTTCACTGTCTTTATGAGATTTATTATGGTCACTTCTTCTTCCGAAAGAGTCTCTTCCTTTATGGGAGCCTCTTTCCTCTCGATATTGAGACTACTCAAAATATCGTACTGAGTCTCTCGCAAATGTTCGAAGCGCTCTCTATCGTAATTTGGAACTTTGTTCTTATGCGCAGTTTCGATAACTTTCTTGAGATCGTACTCCTTAGTCACCTCTTCATCTTCTACGATGATGTCTTCATAATCGTCCATTTCTTTGTGACTTCTCTTAGGTTTCTCGTATTTTTCGCTGATTATTTCTTTTATGCTATCTATATCGTCCAAATCTGCATTCGTCTTGATGACCGATACATTGGTCGTCAAATTTAAATTATCGTAATTGTCGTCCGATACATCCGAATATATTCCCTTGTGCCTGCGTGTCCTACTCTCAGTAGACTCTTTCATACCTTTATAATATTTGTCCATTCTCGAGCTCATATACTTCACCATTATCATTTTATCACACTTTACTTTATATTAAAATATAAAACTTGATTTGACGTCAAAACTAATCTATAATTGTTGTTGGAGGAAAGAATATGAAAAAAGTTATAGTAGATGAAACGAAGTGTATCAGATGTGGTTCGTGTATGAGTATAGCCAAAGATATTTTTGGCTATGGTGAAGAAGGAGAAAGCATTCCCCTCGTCGATACTGTCGCGGATGACAATAAGGAAGCCATCATGGCCATGGAATCTTGTCCTACAGGAGCGATAACTCTCGAAAATGCCGAAGAAAAAGAATGCTCATGTGATCCATGCGAATGCGAAGATTGCCACTGTGGTGACGACTGCAGTTGCGGCGAAGATTGTGAATGTCACCACGAATAAGCCTCAAAGGCTTTTTAAATTGCTTAAAAATCGTCGTTCTTTCTCATTATTCGGCATCTTCTATGAATGTCTTGCTCTTATGAGGCTCATCTCTCAAAAGATCTCTAAAATTCTGCTGCCTCAAAGCCTCGTACACCATGATAGCTACCGTATTTGATAAATTTAGAGCTCGAACCTTATCTGTCATGGGCATGCGCATACATCTATCGATATAAGGTTTAAGTATCTTCGCAGGAATTCCTGTAGACTCTTTGCCGAAGATGAAATAGAGATTCTTATCGACATCGCTGTAATCAAAACTGGTATGAGGTTTATGGCCATACCTCGTCAAAAAATAGTACTCTCCATCTGGATTTTTTTCGAAGAAATCCTCTATATTCTCATAAACTGTATAATCGCATTTGTCTATATAATTGACTCCACTTCGACGGATATATTTCTCTTCCAAACTGAATCCCAAAGGTTTGATGAGATGCAGCTTGGAATCGGTCGCCACACAAGTTCGCATTATATTTCCCGTATTACCCGGAATCTCGGGTTCAAATAAAACGATATTTATCATATAGATCTCCCCAATCTCAAATATTTTACATCATTTATTTCTTTTAAGCAAATCGAAAGATCGTCCTTTTAGACGATCTTTATTCGCTATATTGACTGGTAAGCCCGAAATACGATTCCATCGTAATCCAATCGCCATTGTTGTATAACTTTGTTGCCAAGTCAGTACCCACATACCGCAAATGCCATGGTTCGTAAATATAACCTGTCTCGTCATCTTTATCTTTTGGATATCTCAAAATAAATCCGTATTTATAACAATTTTGATTTACCCAAATTCCCTCTTTTGTACTGCCGAAAGATTCGGAAACCGAATTCAAATCGAAAGCAAAACCTGATTGATGCTCGCTGTGACCTGGCCTTGCCGAATAAGTATCCGCGGCCGCTTTTCCATTTCTGTTCACGTATCCGTTATAAAGAGCTGTTTGATAATTGTATGATCGATAGCCGCTCGCAACCCACAGAGTCAATCCCAGCGAAGCTGCGTCGGATTTCATCTTGTTATAAGCATCGACTGCTGCCTTATCGAGACAATCGGCACAGTTATCTTGGTTGACCGTCTTATAAGTATTTTTAGGTACATAATTTTTTGGAAGAGAATAAGTTTTATTGACTATCAAGTATCCATCGACATAAGATATGCCATCTATCACCTCAACTACAAATCCCTTAGGGGTCGTCACAGAAGAAGATACGTTTCCCGCAGGTTCTAAAGGTTTGGAAGCATTGTTTGTCGATGTATTGGTCGACGGATTAGAAGGAACTGACGGTTCATTTTGCATAGGCGGTTCATTCGTCTGTCCTCCACCTTGTGGCTTTGCCGGCTCGTTCTCATCATCTTTTCCTTGTTCGTTCTCTTTATCTTCATCGTCCTTCTTATCGTAGTTCTGACTTTGATTCTCGTTGACAGTGACCTTTTTATCTTTATCGTTCGTCATCTCGATGGCTCCCCAAATAATGCCATTTATCACAAATCCTAAAAGAACGAGCTTCAACAAAGTATTTCTCACCTTTTTATTGGTCTTAACTTTCTGTATATTCGCCAATCCTAAAATTATCAAACATCCTGGCATCGCGAACATGAGGACGAAAAATACGGTTTCTAATATTTTCATGACAAATCTCCCATCTTTTAAATTCTCTATATTAATCCTATGCCAACATTCTACTTTTATAGAGATATTTCTACTTGAAATTATACTTCAAATAGTCCGAAAAGACAACCTAAATAAAATTTGAGTTTAGGTATTTTCACTAAAAGTAGAAGGAAAAGAGTAAACCAAGCTGAT
>CAZKKM010000038.1:0-14654 GCA_964553435.1 uncultured Muribaculaceae bacterium
AAATTAGAGGTGCTTTTCCAACTTTAGAAAAATATATTCAAAGTAGACATACTATAGATGGTAAACTAGTTAAAATATCTACTGCTGTTCAAAGAGAAATCATTGATGATTTTAAATACATGTTATCTCTAAAAGGAAAAGGTTTAAATCTGTTTTTTACTGATATAGATAAAATTAAAAACAAGATGTTAGAGGAGACAGAGAAATAACTCTTAGTCTACATTTTAATCTACTAAATATGTAAAAACTGATGCAAATTGATAAGATTAGACTTTATTGAGAAATAAGAAAATTTCGTATTTAAAAGGAAAAGAAAATAGCAAAAGCATTGCTGTCACCCCCATTGGAAAGTAGTTTAAAAGCTATGCTCATTTTTTTTGTTTAAAAGAAAGACTTTTTGTAAGAAGCTTGGTATAATTGAATTGTGATTGTCATTTTACGTTAAAAGCATTGGCGAAATGTGCCTCGCCAATCTAAAATGATGACGTTTTATTGGAGGTATGAACTGTGTTACATAGAATGAAAATAAATGATAATGCATTTGATAGAATGAAAAAAGGAATTAAAAAAAGAGAATACAGAGTAAATGATGAAAAGAGACAATTGGTTAGATGTGATGATGTAATAGAATTTGAAAAACTTTCAAACCCACAAGAAACTATTTTTATGGATGTTAAGGGTATTGAAAAATTTGCAACATTAGAAGAAGCAATATCTTCACATTTTGATGAAGATTTTAGTGATAGACATATTGATGTTAAAAGTACAGTTGATTCATTCTATCAAAAAGGCTATTATACAGAGGAAGAAGTTCAAAAAAACGGAATTGTTGTGTTTGAAATAAAAAAGCATAGAATTGCTCATTTAAATGCTACTGTTTGTTATCTAAAAAAAGATAATAAAGTCTTAATGATTAAATTTTCAAAAAAGTGGGGACAAGTATATGCTCCTCCTGGCGGTAAATTTGAAAGAGGTGAATCACCTTTAGATTGCATCATTAGAGAATATTACGAAGAAACTGGATTGACATTGATTAATCCTAAATTACAGGGAATATCATATTGGAAAGATTCGGCTGAAGGAATAATATTTATATATACAGCTGAAGATTACGAAGGAAATTTAGTATCTACATCTGAGGAAGGTACTTTAGAGTGGGTAGGATTTGATGATTTAGAGAAAATAAATCAATTTGATCAAAACCAAAAATTTACTCCATATCTATTTAAAGATGAATTATTCGAAGGAAAATTTATGTTAGATAACCAATGTAAAGTTTTAAAACATGAAATTAGAAAAATGTAAGTGATTTAAATTGAAAACATTAATGGTTGATATGGATGATGTTTTAACTTATGGTAATTTTTCTAAAATATTGGAAGATTATTTAGGTTATAAGCCAGACTATGATAATATTAAGAACTATTATATACAGGATATTTTAGAAGATAGAAAAGAAGACTTTTTTAGTAAGTTCAAAGATATGGATATGTATAAAAATGCAACACTATTACCAGATTGCTACGAAATATTAAAAGAATTAAGTCAATATTATAAAATTTATATATGTACAGATTATATTTGGAGAGAAATAGTAGAATATGCTGGGAATAATTTAAAGAATAAATACAATTTTTTATATAATAAATTAGATTTTATTGAACCTAAAAATTTTGTTTTTGTGGGTGATAAGTCAGTCGTTAATTGTGATATTAAAATTGACGACAAAGTAAATAATATTGAAGGTGCAAAAACAAAATTGTTATTTACTGCTTGGCATAACAAAGATTTAACTGATGATGAATTAAAAAAACAAAATATAATTAGGGTAAATAATTGGAAAGAAATTGCCTCAATTTTGTTAAATAATATTAATTAAAATTGATGGATATTAGTCAGTCGCGATTGACCAATTGAAAAGGAATAGTTATGTTAGAGGAAAACAATAAAAATGAATTTAGATAGATTTATAAAAGCACATGAAAAACATTATGAACGCGCTTTAAGAGAAATAAAAAACGGGAAAAAATTAACCCATTGGATGTGGTATATCTTTCCTCAGATCAAAGGATTGAGTATGAGTGCAACAGCAAAATACTAAGAAATTGAGAATTTAGATGAAGCGCGTGCCTACTTAAATAATGAACTATTAAAAGCACATTTAATAGAGATATCGAATGCTCTATTAAAGCTTCACACAAATGATTTTTTAGAAATATTTGAGACGTAGATTCTTTAAAATTAAAGTCATCTATGACACTTTTTGCTCATATATCCGACGATGATGTATTTGATAAAGTATTAGATAAATATTTTAACGGTCATAAAGATTTAATTACTATTGCAATTTGTGAGGGCAGTTTATGAAAATATATATAATAGAAAAAGATTTTAATAAATTCAAATACTTACAATTATATTTTAAAGATGAGGAAGTTACATTGGTAAATGAAAGCTTGGAAGAATTTATGAAAAAAACGAAAGTGCAGTGTGTCGTTTCTCCAGCCAATTCATTTGGCATAATGGATGGTGGTTACGATTTAGCTTTAACTAAATGGTATGGAAAGCAATTACAAGAAAGAGTACAAAAATACATTATTGAAAATTATTATGGGGAACAACCTGTTACTTCAAGCTTCATCATAGATACAGGGAAAGATGAACAATACCTAATTCATACACCTACCATGAGAACTCCCGAAAAAATCGTAGATACGAGAATTATATATCAAGCCATGAGAACCACATTGATGACTGCCAAACAAAACAAAATGGAAAGCATACTGATACCTATGTTTGGCGGGCGAACTGGGTGTGTGAAACCACAAGTAATAGCAGAAATGATGTATCTTGGATATTATCAAATTATGAATCCATCTAAAAAGACAGACTGGAATACGGTATTAGAAAGGTGACTAAAAAATGGAATTTACTCCTATGATCATATTGGCCCAAAAAGGAAGTAGCATATACCCAAATACCGACTTGCCAATTACCTTGTGGTTAAAACTTGATAAACAAAAGATTATTTATATGCAGAATAATTATAATAAATATACAACCGGCGACGATTTAGTCCCCATCAGCATCAACAAAGATGATCCGAAGTTGCTTCGAGATGTAAAATTGAATGTTGAACAGAATGATTTAAAGAAAGTATTGAACTTCATCAAAGAAAAATATCGAACATTGATAAATGTCGTCGATGGCAAAGAAATCGATTATTCGCTAATGGAATATACCTATATAAACAGATTTAAACCGACAGTAATAGATGGATTCTTCGTAAACTGTATAAATCCAAAAAGATATCCTGACTTGCCGGTATACTTATATCTATACTGTAATAATGTCGATTACGACGATGAAAGAAACCTTTATACATTACTTATGTGTAATAGATTAGATGATAAAGTCGGCCTTGAGAATTTTGTGACGGTCAGTATAGATAAAGATGATCCACAATTAGTTTATGATGTAGAACTCGCCATACCGGAAGAAACATTCAAAAAAGTTCGAGATTTCATTAAAAAACATTATGTATTTTTAAATAACTATATTGAAGATAAAGATTACACTATCGACGAATTAAATGATAGTTTAACACGTTCAGAAGAATAAAATTTATTGATGAAAAAAATTTTGAAAGATGTTAAAATAAACTCGACGAAAGTTAAAGATTTTGAGGAATAAATTATGAAAGAAAAAAGCATACAATTTATAAAAGATTTTATTCTTATGAGCATCATAATAAGTATTATACAATTTCTATTTTATAAATTGAAAATTGTCGAAGAATTCAATATTTCCTATATGGTAGGATTTATGATTGGCTGGTCCATATGGCAACTGGTAAAATTGTACTGTGCAAATCGACAGAATAAATAAAACTTTAATTAAAAAAATTGCTGACTGTTCAGTTTCGGCTATTCAATTCGAAGAAGGTGAGAAATTATGAAAAATAAATTTGAATTAACAAGAGAGCAAAATGTTTTTATTGCCAAAAGAAATATCGTAGATTACATATGGAAAAATGCCAATTTAGAAGGAATTGGAGTCACATATTCTGAAACACAAACGATTTATGACGGAGGAGTCGTGAATGGTTTGACTGTAGATAAAATTATAGCTATAAACAACTTAAAATATGCTTGGCAATTTATATTGGAACAAAACGATATAGAATATGACTACAAATCATTATGCCATATTCATAGATTGGTGGCAGATAAATTGGTTTTAGATCAGGAACTGGGAAAAATTAGAACTACTCATGTCAATATAGGTGGAACTAAATGGAAACTTCAATTTCCTATCGAGAGTATGGCTGCGGAATAATAACTATTTCTCAAGAACTGCAAGAAACATTTTACGAAAAACTAATCGCATATTATGAAAATGGCGATATGGCAGACTTAAAACAATGGATTTATGATAACTGCATCGATGGCATCGATTTAAACGACAATCGATAATGTCGATAAAATTTTAAGAAAGTACAAACGAGGTGACAAACTGATGAAAATTATAACCGTATGTGGTAGTATGAGTTTTATTAAAGAGATGACAGAAATATCGGAGAAAATGGAATTAGAAGGCAATTGTATATTGATGCCTATATATAATCCATCACGTTCTGATAAAAATGACTTTACCGACGAAGAGATGACGATGCTCGGCAAAATGCACAAAGAAAAAATCGCATTAGCTGATGCCATTTTGGTAGTAAATGTAGATGGCTATATAGGTGCCGGCACGAAAAGTGAAGTCGAATTTGCCAAATCATTAAATAAAGAAATTATTTACTATACTGACATTTCGAGTAAATATGAAATTTAAAAGAGAGTACGTTATGAAAGTATTGAGTCTAACTGAACCATATGCTACTTTAATTAAAAAGGGCATTAAGACGATCGAAACAAGGAGTTGGAAGACGAACTATAGAGGTCGATTGTACATTCATGCAAGCTCTACGAAGATATAAAGACAATAAAGAGTTGATGTCGTTGGTCGATTTGGACGAATTGAATTATGGAAACATAATTTGTTCTTGCGAATTGGTCGATTGTATCGAAATGACGGAGCCATTTATAGAAACAATAAAGAAAAATGCGAACGAATACGCGACGGGAATCTATACAAGTGGAAGATATGCCTGGATTTTAAAGGATATAAAACCATTACCTGATCCGATCAAAGTCAAAGGAAAATTGGGTATATGGAATTTGGAGGGTCATATGATAAGAGGATAAATAAATGATTTATATTGCTTAAAAAAGGAGGAAGAAAAAATGGAAAGAACAACTGCAAAAGATTATTTAGGAAAAGAGGTGTGTGTCGAAATAGATCGTCAATTGGGATCTAGGCATCCTAAACATGGATTCATGTACATGTTGAATTATGGATTTATTCCAAACACGATAAGTGGTGACGGGGAAGAATTGGATGCCTATTTATTAGGAGAATTCGAACCCGTAGCCGAAGGCAAAGGAAAAGTCATCGCCGTAATTCATAGGACCAATGATGACGATGATAAATTGATCGTATCGAAAGACGGCAAAGAATATTCTGACGATGCAATTAGGGCCTTGACAGAATTTCAAGAAAGATTTTTTGAATCGATTATAATTAGATGATATATTTTTAAATATTTTTATATGAAATGCCAAAAAGTTTTGCTTCATTTCCAAAATTATTTGGTAGAACTTATGATTCAGTTAATATATAATTACCTGTGAAAGGAGAAAGAACCATGAGTTTAGGAAGTAATATTTTGAAAGAAAGAAAAAAATTGAAACTTTCCCAAGAACAGCTGGCAGAAAAAATCGAAGTTACGAGACAAACGATATCTAATTGGGAATTAGATGTGACCGCTCCGACACCCGATCAATTGAAAACCATATCTAAAATTTTTGACAAAAGTATCGATGAATTGTTGGATAACATCACCGATCTAATCATCCAAAAAACGGAAAATACCGAAAATTTGATAAAGAAACAGATCAAATTTTCTAAAACGGTGATCATCACGATTTATTCATTAATGTTGATCGCTTTGATCGGTTACACAGTCTATAAGTTTAATAAAAAAGATTACACCGGCACCTACCAATCGTCTTTTGAATGTTACACATCGGACAAAGAAGTTTCGACCATCAGCATCACCGAAAAAGACGGACACTACATTATCGATGCTGACGGAAATGAATACTTAGCCGGGGACTCTATAAGTGAAGCATTTACAAGTTTAAATCTCGTAAAAAGGACATTCATAGAAAGAGGAAGAATATGTAAATAAAAAGATTCTTCCTTTGCGAACTATTCAAATTCTCAACGAAGACGCATGCTTAAATAAGTCACCGCTTCTTCGTTTTTTGTCCATCGTAAGTGCCTATTGAGCTTGTTCGCCATGCTATTTCGCTAAATAGAAATCTACATTAAAAAAATTCTTCATGAAAGAATTTTTTCTTTTGAAATGACTATCCAAATAATCGGTTCTATGCTATAATTGAGGCAAGATAAGATAGACCACGAAAGTAGGTGAAAACGATGAGAGAAAAACTATCCTCAATACAATTTTTGAACATGCGACAAGCCATCATCTCAGAAATCGAAAAGTTAGACCTCATCACACCGGAAGATTCTAAATTGAGACGCGGCGAAACCCAAAAAGAATTTTCTGAAAGAATTGCTCGTGAATTCTACTTTAACTTTTACAAACCGCATCTCAAACGACTTTTATCTTTCGACTTGAGTGGAATTTCCAAAGATGATTGGGAAAATTTCCCCTTGATTACTATGGATGAGGATGTACTCGACTTCGAAGGAACATATGCCAATATCGATTTCAAGATAGTCGATCTCTCCGCCGTACAAAAATACAATTTCAAAACCTGTCACATAGATAATTTGATATATGCCAATTGTACGATAGATCCGCATAGCTTCGATTCATCTTTCATCGCTGCTCATCCCGATTTCTTTTTAGATGAAAGTTATCCATCCGACTTTGCCGATAAATACTATGGTGGCACCCTTTCGTTTGTCGATTATGAATCTTTAAGTGATGTCCAAAAGAAAAAAATCGGCGACGATGCATTTCTCTCCAGAATAAGCCCAGCCGAACGCGATTTCGCTTTCAGTTTGGCGAACATTTCGAGTAGGGTATACTCTCTTTTACCAGAAGAGAATGCCAAACTATTTCGACTGTCGTCTATATTGAAAACTCGCTTTGATGAGATTGCAAGAGTATATGACTACTTAAAGAAGATAGCTGTCTTTGATAATAAAAAAGAAAAAGAATTGACGAGCATAGCTTTGACAGATTCTTTAATCGACGACATCTACGAATGTGCCCGCAAGTTTCTAAATGACTTATCATATGCCCCCAACCCCCAGGAAGCACCTGAAGAACTCGTAAACAAGTTCCCCGAGCTCTACTTCATGGACCTCGACGAACCCTTGAGAGAAAAGATTTGGACAAAAGAACTGACTTTGGATGACTATCTCGACAACTACGACATACTAAAAAAGAGAGTTCCTTGGACCTCATTTCGCAATATTGAAGTTGGAATCGTGATGAAAAGCTTCTATGCTTTCGAAGATAATGATCTCGATGAAATGTGTCGTCATCATCGTCATTTTCTCACGTACATAACCACAAAATCCCCATGGAACTGGATAGGAATACATAAAGAGGCCGACACCACTTTGGACGACATGATAGTAAGTCACCTCGACAAAGAAAATTACAGTCGACAAATATACAACACCATGGCAGCTCACATACGAGATTTACAAATTTCATCTTTCGAAGAACTGGCAACAGAACTGTCAAATCTTGCACCTGCCATTCGTTCGATATTATCGGCGATGATCGACAGATTTGGCCTCGAAAACTTGATTGCTTTTGATCATAAGACAGCTGGTTCGCTTTCCCACAACGGATTGTACAATTTCAGTCTCATCGGTTTTTATGCGATTAAGAAACGACCTTCGAATCCATGTCGAACTTATGATGAGTTCCTCGATGATTTTGCATCTACACTTAAGAAGATGCTCATAAACGGTTACCGAGAAAATCTCGATCACGATATCTTCGCTGTAGGGCTCAAAGACTCACCCGAGGGGAACATATTTTTGAGTGAAAATGAATCGGCGATCGTTCGTAGGCTCGGCGAAGATATCGAAAAAAAGTTCGAGAATTTCGAGCTGACAGTCGAAGACATCTTAAAATACCCCGTACTCCAAAATGTTCTGGAAGATAAAGATGTCGGCTTCTTCATGAAAAAAAATGGCCATCAAAACATTCCTCTCGTCGATTCCCTCGGCAACAAACTGTTTTTTAGAATACTCAAAATATACGGCCCGCTTACCGAAACTATCTTCCGAAGAAACATCGTATTGTCGGAAAAAGAAACTTTGGAATCGCTTGAAGCGAAGATCGATAAAATTTTCTATGAAGATATCACATCGGGCAGACTCGACGATTACTCGAGCCTTCCTGTCAACTTCCAAAAAACTTATCCTCATCTGTTTCTAAAAAGTCCATACGAAGATTTGAATCACGCATTCGCTAGTAGAACCTTGACTTTCGAAGACTTCGAGGCTCATCCTGAATATTTGGCCTGTTTCAAATACACAGACTTGTTCGCCGGATTGAATTCGTCATATGCAAACCTCATCGGTCGAATAAATTTGCCTTGCACCAAAGAACAAAATATGAACAAACTCAAAATTGCTCGCTTCATCTCTATGACATCCCTCACAGGTAATCGGCACGATTTCATCGCCTATTGTATCCGCCATATCGATAACCTCGATGAGACAAAACTCAAAGATGCACTCCTCATTCTCAATCGTCTTACGTATTCGAACTCGGGCAAATTGTCGCGATTAAAAGATGAACTTTGTGACAAGATACTCGAAAGCGAACATCCTATCTCTGCCTTAAATCAAATAGAACGCGTGTATCTCACGAACAACCTTCCCGACACGGCCAAAAATTTTGCCGTCTTCCGAATTTTACACAGTAACAAAGACGGATCGCTGTCGTTGAATCTCAAAGATATCAGTTCTCCGGTACTGAATGCTCATTCGCGAACATCGAACGAAATTATCATTTACTCTGATTTGTTGAAAAGTGCCATCGAATCTAACAACTTGTCACTTCGACATTACATTCGCTCTCTCGAAGAAGGAGAAAGACTCTTTTCATTTATAGATATTTCCAATTTCGATTGTCTCACCGTCGAAGAACACAAAATACTCGAAGAATACGTAAATCATCTCTATGCTCTATACAAGCAAACGAGCCGTGGGAAACGGGAACCTATCGAAAGAACAGGGGACCTAGCATATGATTTGATGATGATCAAACACTACTTCGGCAACTGTACGAATCTGTTCGATCATCTCGTTCGCACATTCATGCACTTCATAGGCATAGACGACTTGGCTACCTTGAAAGCAACTATGGAAAAAAGAGTTCACAATCGCGATGTCCAAAGTAGAAAAATTGAATTCGAACAGTTCAAATTACAATCCGGCGATATGATAAAAGGCCTGGGAGTAAAGTCACTAGACTATCTTTTTCCGACAATGCAAAATGGTGCTCTTTCGTCAGAATTCTTGGGATCGCAAGCCACATCAATAGGCGATATGACTCCACTCGATACAGATTTATCTCTCATCAAAGAACCTAGCTTCAACATGTCCGCGACGATAAATTCGTCAATATCGAATTCATATGGACCGATTTGGCTTGTAATCAAGAGTACAAATCCGCTCGTCTACATCAGTAGGGGAATCTCAAAAAAAGAGTCGGGTAAATACCTAAAAGACAAACTCGAAGCCTTCGAAACTGATTCTCCGACTCACTATGGAATAAGAACCGGATTCGGTTCGACGAACATCGATTTCATAATAGCCGAAAATTATACTCCGCATATGGGCTTGGCCATCGCTATGCAAGGCTTCTATATCCCGATTGTCGACCGCGAAGGTAAGCTCAAGTTTACGAGTTCCACGTTCGACGAATATCGCCGTGCAATGGAAGGACTATCTTACTATGGCATGAACGAATACACCGTGTCCGATCGACTCGTCACCGAAGAAATAGAGCAAATCGCGGCCTCCTTGCCGAATGCCATCGAAGAGGCGAATAAAAAAGCTGAGAAAATCAAAGAAATCATTCGCCTTGCCGTCTCGAAAGTAATGCTCGACGGAGAAAATACACACTTGAAAGTCACAGATTACATGGATGGCAATATCGCCCCCGGTACTATCGAACTCATCAACATCGGTTCGACAAGTCGTGCGACGAGCGATTTTGCCGAATCTGACTTCGACTTCATGGTGAGAATCGATACTGACATCATCGCATCGAGCACGAAGATGAATGCACTCAAAGATGCGATTAGAACTGTGTTCGGTCAAAGCGATTCCGATTTTCACTATAAAGAGATATGCATTCCAGGCATTGCCGACACACTCGACATAGATATATCCTTCGTTCCCAAGACGGACACAATAAACTATACGACCGACGAAGCTATCAAAGACAAGCTTAGAACAATCGAAAAGACTGCTCCGACCAAATACAATTACGTTCTCGCCAACATCATCTATGCTAAAAAGATTTTGAAAGAAGCGGGATGCTATTACAAAAACGGACATTCCAAATGCGTCGCCGGTGGACTCGGAGGGGTAGGAATCGAAAACTGGATACTTGCCCACCACGGTTCTTTCATCGAAGCAGCCGAAGATTTCCTCGATGTTGCCAAAAACTATCCCGATTACGAAGATTTCAAAAGACATTACACCATTTGGGATTTTGGAGAAAATTTCTATTTTGGCAAAGATGACAAACACGATCGCATAACAGATAAATACGAAAATTTCGTCTGTTCGAATATGACCAGCGACGGATTTGAAAAGATGAAAAAAGCACTCGCCCTCACCCTTGAAAAAATAAAAAGAGAAGATACTTCGTTCGATTTACAGTCCGAAGAAGACAAAAAGAAGAGTGCCATATGAAAAGAGCACTTTGGATTTTCATTGCTCTTTATTTGGCATTCATAGGAACTTTAGAAATATTCGACCTTTTAAATCGGCCGTCAAAAAAACAACTGACACTCGAAGATTTTGCTGACGAAAACGGACTTGTTTTTACACTCATCGGTCCGCAAACTGAAAACTGTTTTCCGGTCAAATTATCTGTATATGTGGATGGTACATACGAACTTCAAACTTCCTACCATTATCCACCCCCAACTGGCGGAGATAGCACCATGATATTTCGCATAATTTACGACGATCCTTGGCAAAAAGGACAAAGCGATTTCGACATTCTTTCTCTTATTACGAGAGCCATATCGGCCGAAAAAGAAATAAGCGATGATAATAACATCTATTATATGACGACCGGTAGCAATCGCATCATCATGATCAGTACCGATAATATAAAAATGAAAGAATACCTCGAACTTATCGACGTGCAAATGCTCCAATGTGCCGAGAAAAGTGCTTGAGTCTTCAACAAAAAGAATCTAAAATCATAAATGATAAATAGTTTTGTGGAACGCAAAAAAATGTGATGCGTTCTTTTTCTTTAGATGATATAATTGAACCGAAAGAATAGGAGATACAAAACATGCCCATATTGAAAATAGAACATCTCACAAAAACATACGGAAGAAAAGGGACATCGCTCACAGCTCTCGACGACATCAACTTGACTGTCGAGAATGGCGAATTCGTCGTCATAATAGGTTCGTCGGGAAAGTGGCAAATCGACACTCTTGCATTGCCTCGGAGGAGTGGATAAGCCGGACTCTGGCCGAATTTTCATAGATGGCCGAGAAATATATATGTTAAATGACGAACAACAATCTGACATGCGTCGTACATCGATTGGAATCATCTATCAATTTTATAATCTCATACCGACTTTGAACGTCAAAGAAAATATAATTTTGCCAACCGAACTGGCTGGTCGCAAGGTAGATAGTGAATACTTGAACGAACTTCTTTCGCTTCTATCATTGCGAGATAGAATAAAACATTTGCCGAACGAACTATCAGGTGGACAACAGCAAAGAGTGGCAATAGCCCGTGCCCTCATCAATCATCCGGCCGTTATCTTGGCAGACGAGCCGACCGGAAACCTCGATTCCAAAAACTCTCGAGAAATACTTTCGCTCCTCAAAGAAGCCAATCACAAATACTCTCAAACGATCGTAATGGTGACTCACGACCAGAGTATTGCACAGTATGCAGACAGAATGATCACCATAGAAGACGGTCACATAGTGGCCGACGAGGTATTATGAAAACTTTGATTAAACTCACATTCGCCAACTTCAAAGAGAATAAAAAGCGCACCCTGGCTACGGTGACAAGCTTAATTCTGACGAGCTTTTTACTTTTTTCAGTGAGCATCGCTTTCAGTACATACGAACAATACGAAATAGACGATGCCTTGTCAACTCGCGGTTCACACCATGTCACATTTGAATACGTCGAAGATTTTCCTACTTCATATTCACTTTTGAGCGAAGACTCCCAAATTTCTTCGTTTTTCACCCTTCAAGAAATCGATCGTCTGACGTTCGAAGGTGCTTACTTTGGCTCCGACATCATCATGCCTGTACGTGCTTTTGAAAACGACTTTTCTCCTTATATCACACTTGTAAACGGAGCCTATCCAAAAAACGATGAGGAACTGATCATCTCGAGCGAAGTTTCGCGGCTTGCTCATCTTCAAGTGAATGACAAAGTTTCTACATATACAGTCTGTGGTATCTTCGAAAAATCTACTTTATCGGACGACTTCGAATACAAAACTTACATTCCCATTTCCTATACGAAAAGTCCGATAGAGAAGGATAATGACAGATCATTTTTCTATGTAACTTACGAATCCACATCAGAAATATATCCCAAGATATATTCGACTGCCGAACAACTGAAGACGAAATATTACAACCCCAACGCGACTTTGCTAAATGCATATGGACAAACACCAAACGAAAACCTTCAAAAGAAAAATCGCCTTTACTTGGCTGTCATTCTCTATGTTTTGAGCCTATTCTGTATATTGATCATCTATAACTCGTTCTCTATTTCCTTTCAAGAACGAAAAAAAGAATACGGAATCTTGCGAAGTATCGGTGCTTCGAAAAGACAAATCATCTCATTGGTCGCTTTTGAAATACTATTTTTGGGATTGTTGAGCATTCCTTTATCGTTTCTCTTGAGTATCGAGATTGTATCTCTCGGGTTGAACATTATAGGCAAACTTTTAAAAGTCACCATACCCTTGTGTATTTATCCGACACACATCGTCATCTCTATCTTTTTTATAATATTCACACTCGCTATTTCATCACTCACTCCGGCTCGTAAGGCAAGCAAAATTTCACCGATAGATGCCGTTCGTCGACAAAGAGAATACGAGTTCAAAAAGAGCAAAGAAAGCTATCCGATCATAAAAAAGATTTTTAACGTCGAGGGCGAAATTGCATACAAAAATATGAAACGCAACGGGAAAAAATTCAACTCGTCTGTCGCCTCTCTCGCAGTCAGCATCTTTCTATTCGTTCTCGTCTCGACCTTCGTAAATTTCATCACCCCTTCATCAAACGAAAGCGATTACCCTGTAGATATCTCATTACAAATAGAGAGTCCAGACCCTATAAAACTCAAGTCGACAATCGATGAACTAGCGAGCCTACCTTCGATCGATCATATCACTACATATAAGACGACCAATCTATACTTTCAATCGGCCGAAAGGAAAGAAGATTTTGCCGCCACGGGATACGACATCTCACTTTATGGGCTCGATCGCCATTCTTATGATGAATACAAAGATAAACTAGGCTTGGTCGAAGACACTCCCATTCTATATAACGTGTACACCGTTTATGAAGAAAAGACAAAAAGAACGACACAAAACGAAGCTTTCGATAAATTTGTCAATATAGATCTCTGTGAACGATACAAACAAGACGCATGTTACTACACTTTCGATCACTTACATACTACTACTAAAAACTATCAAAACATACTCGACAACCCGACAATTTTACTGTCTGTGGACGAATACGACCGTCTGATAGACGAATACATTGCCTTCCACATAGAAGAAGAATACGACACACATGAAAACTTTTTAAAGTACAATAAAAACACCGTTCAAATCGCCATCGAATCGGAGAAATATGCTGTTCTCGACGCAGAGATGACCGATTTTCTGAATCGTCATACCGATATGAACATCTACTACACCAACTATGCTCTCGAAGAACATGAAACTCGAATGAAGGTTTTATCGCTCGAATTCGTCATTTATTCATTTCTCGCCATCTTTGCCACAATCGGCATCACGGGAATACTCAACTCGTTGAATACGAACCTATCTCTTCGGACTTCCGAATTTTCGGTTTTGCGAAGTATAGGACTCAGCATGCGCGGATTACACAAAATCGTCCTCTTCGAAAATATCTTCCTCATCGGCAAAACTCTCGCCATCGGACTTCCGGCCTCGCTCATTCTCGTTCTCATTTTGAGAATGATATCGAGTATACAGACAGATCCCCATGTTACACCGAATATCATTCCTTTTCCTTGGTCATACATAGCACTTTCCA
>CAZKKM010000039.1:0-993 GCA_964553435.1 uncultured Muribaculaceae bacterium
CAGGTTTCTACTGGAGAATAATCAGAATCAATGGAGACGGAAGTCTCAGAATAATTTATGATGGAAAGAAAGCATACGCAAACGGAAACACCGATGCGAACAGATTCACTCATACCTATCGAACATACACTGCAAATTCTAATGATGCTAAGTATGTAGGTTGGATGTATGGACCAGCAGGAACGACAGCAAGTACAAGTAAAGAGGAAGTTCAAACGAACACGGAGAGTTCGGACATCAAAAAATTAGTGGATAATTGGTATAAGACAAATATAGTAGATGCAGGATATGAAAGTGTAGTGGCAGATATCCTATTCTGTAATGACAGAAATACCCCCGGAAAAGATGTAACGGGATATAGTAGCGACACAGGGAAAGGCTTCGGAACAAATGCGACAGCATATGGAGCCACAGCACGAGTAGGAGTGTGGAATTCAGCAAAAGTAGCAACTGCTCCAACGTTCAAATGCCCAGAGAGGAGCGATGCGTTTACAGTTAGTGATGAAGAAAAGGGAAACGTAGCACTCACTTATCCAGTGGGACTTATAACAGCAGATGAAATCGTTGCTGCTGGAAGCGGAAAATATGATACAGCAAACAAAAGTTATTATTTATATCGAGGTGGTAGCTATTGTTACTGGTCACTTTCTCCTTACAATGTAGATACTAACGGGCAAGCCAATGTGTTAAGTGTATGTAACGATGGCAGCTTGGGTGTTAGCCTTGTGTCCGGTGCGGGCGCAGTCGCCCCGGTCATAAATCTCTCTGCTGAATACGTAAGTACCATGATCGGAGACGGTACCATAGGAAACGAATATCGCGAAGCATAATGAACTTCAACGAAATGTGTAAATTTATAGACCGTTTACACATCTTTTTCTGTTGAAAAGACAAGTCATTCATGAAAATTGATTGTCTACTAGCAGTAAACTTCGACAAAATAACCTATAATAATCTCATCATTTATGCTAAAATTAAAAAGAATAATGAGGG